>NZ_QHJN01000071.1:0-37902 GCF_003947565.1 Actinomadura sp. WAC 06369
GGGCTCCAGGCGGCGGCAGGGAGTACGGGAGGTGACGCCCTACCACCGACCGGAGGGGACTACCGCCGATGTCTCGGCCGAGAGGGACTCCGCGGAGGAGCCGTGCTCTCAGGAGGTCGGGGCCTTTCGGACAACGGCGGGGTATGTAAGGGGCGAGGTGGCCTGTTGGCCACTGCCCGGGAGTGCTTCTGCCACAGCCATCGCCGGAACCGGCGCACGGAGGGCTGGACGATCAAATAGTCGAGGAAGATCCCGAACACGACGGAAATCGAGCACAGGGCGAACATCGACCAGGCGACTTGATCAATATTGCGGACGGTCACCACGACGGGCTCGCCAGGACCGCCCAGACGCACTTCCATGCGCCATTGAGGTAGTAACCCCACTTCTGTGACAGTTCGCCCACGACGAAGAGACCCCGTCCGCCCTCCTGGTGAAGAGGAGTTGCCTGTGCCTGGGGAGGCTTGTGGGGAAATGCGTCCCACACCTCGACAGCCGACCAGCCATCGCTGCTGGCGTACAGCTTCACCATGATGCGGCTGGAGACGAGGTAGTTGCGTGCCAGGCACCCGAGGGTTTCCTCGCTCTGTTGGATCGCGTTAGTAACCAACTCGCTGACGATGAGAGAGGCATCAGCGACCAGTTCGGGTCGGCCAAGATCCTCGAGTGTCCTGGCGACGGCGTGCCGAGCCCGACTGACCTCGGAACGGTTTACGGTGAGGGTCAGTTCAAGACGCGGCGGCCTGGTTGCTGTCACGGGTGTCATCGCCTGTCCTCGTCGCGCTATGTTCCGTAGCGGAGATCCTGTTTGTGTCCGCGAATGCAAGAAACCACTGCACAAGGCACAGTTGCCAGGGGACGCTGACGGATGTAGGCGGACGTGAGCGGACGCTGCCCAGGTAGGCGATCGGATGGGATTGACCCGGTGGGCGATGATGTAGGGCAAGAGGAGCTGGCCCAACGGATCAAGGTGCTTCGCGAACGGCAGCTTTGGTCGCAGCGTCAGCTGGCAGTAAGGATGCGAAATGTCGCAAATCCGAAAGAGCGGACCCAACTGCCATCGGTCGACTCGATCGCGCGGCGGGTTCGCGCTCACGAGGCCGGTCACCCGGTCGGCGCTGTCTACGCCGAGCTGTACCGCAGACTCTTCGCTCAGCATCCGGACGTCTTCGCGCCCCCGCTCCTCGGACCGGACGACTCAGTAGACCTACTAGCACTGGCCTGGACAGTAGGAAGGCTGGACCAGCGCGTGGACCGTCGTAGATTGCTCCAGCTCGCCGCCGTGAGCGTGGCGGGCCCTACCGCACTCGAACCCGCCGAACGACTCATGAGGGCGCTCACTGGGGGATACAGCGCCGACGCCGAGGTCGTGAGGCACCTTGAAGACCGAACCAGGGGCTTTCACCGGCTCGAAGAACACTGGCCGGCGAGCAAGCTCTATCCCGCGCTGCTCACCCATATCGGGGAGATCAGCGCGCTCCTGGAGACGAACCGATCGGACGAGCTGCGCCGACGGCTCGCTGTGGTCGCAGGCGAGTCGGCGGTACTGTCCGCCTGGTTCGCTTGGGAACTGGGGGATCGTCGGCGGGCCGAAGAACAGGTGCGGCTCGTGGGGGTCGCCGCCAAGCAGGCCGGAGACGTTGCTCCCGCGGCCTGTATGACCGGCTACCAGACCTATATGACGGGCGGGAATCATGCCGTAGGCGTGGCCTTGGCGTCATCGGCCATTGAACGGCTGGGGTATGCCGACCTGGCCACGCGAGCATGGCTTCTCGCTCGAAAAGGCGAGGAATCCGCCCTTCTCGGGGACAAGCAAGGTGCACTGGAGGCGATCCGGGAAGCCGAAGACGTCTACTCGGCTGCCAACATCAACGCGAGGCCCTGGACGTGTTTCCTTGATCAGGCCCGCTTCGCCTCACTGACCCTCTCGGTCTACTCGCGCGTTCGCGAGGAAGACCGCGCGATCGACGCCAGCCAACGGGTAGCAGCCAAGCTGGGCCCCGATACGGAGACCAAGAAGCTCTGCGTCGTCCAGGCGGACATGGCGCTCGCCTATTACCGGCTTGGGGACGTCGCCGAGGCCGTCCGGCACGCCCAGACGTCGCTCGAAGCGACCACGGCCATGGCGGCCCCACTCGGCTGGGGCCGCCTCGACCAGGTCATCAATGAGTTCTCAGGCTCCCGAGTGCCGGCGGCCACCCAGTTCCGCACCGAGTACCTTGCTAGCCGTCCGAAGACGGAGCCGCCGTCTCTTCTTTGATCCACTCAAGGTAGTCACCGAGACCCCCAACGATCGGCACGGCCACGATCTCGGGGGTGTCGTAGGAATGGGCGGCCTTCACGCTGCCCACCAGTTCGTCGAGCCGGTCTTCGGTCGTCTTCATGACGACCAGGAACTCTTCGTCCTTTTCCAGCTTCCCCTCCCACCAGTAGGCGGATGTGATGGGTCCGCTGATCTGCGCGCAGGCCGCGAGCCGACCCTCGACCGCGCCTGTGACGATCTTCTCGGCCTCTTCTCGGTCGCCGGCCGTGACGTGGACTTCGAGGTTCTGGGTCATACCAGGAACCCTAACTGTCCACCCGGCCTTTGGGAGGGCCGTGCGGTACGCGTGGATCGACTGGCAGCGAGGTATGTCCAGCAGGTGTCGGACTTGACCTTGGGGGATGAGGCGAGCGCTAATCGTTGCCCGGTCGCCCGTGGAATACGGGCCGGTTACGGCAGCGGGCGGCGCGCAGAGAGAGGGAAACGGGCATGGGAAACGCCAAATGGTGCGGAGGGTCGGCGGCCGAGTGGCTGTGGGCGTCGGAGCAGATGCGGTGGCGCCGGGTGTACACCGGGCAAGCCGTCCAAGTACGGGCGGCGCGGGAGTTCGCCCAGCTCGCTGCGTGGACGTCGTGGCACTCGCCGTCGGCGAGCTGGCGGCGAATGCGGTTCGCCACACCCGTTCGGGTGAGGGAGATGGCGGGTGGTTCGGGCTCGAGCTCATCTACGGTGACCCTGCCTACGTCGCGGTCACCGACCTTGGGGGTCACGGCGTCCCAGTGGTCCTGCCCGAGGGGTACGGCGACCCGTCTTGCCAGGGCGGTCGGGGCCTCCGGATGCTGTACGAGCTGGCGCTGATGTTCGGCGTCCACGGCAGCAGTACCTTCGGGCACACCGTCTGGGTCGATCTCGACCTCAACCGCGGGCTCGAGAGCCATCCGTACGGCCTCACCCAGATGGCGTCGTAGGAGGGTCCAGCCTGGGGCTAGCAGGCTGGACCCTCGGACCAAGGATAGACGCCGAACGAGGGACGGTCCCGTCTTCGCGACGAAGACGGGACCGTACTTGTGTCTCCGGCGAGACTTGGTTGTCTGACATGTTCTGGGCTCTTCTCCTGCCCCTTTTCGCTGGGGATTCATTTGGGCCTTCACATTATGAAGTGAAGGCCTGGTCTGGTGTGTAGGTGCAGGTCAGGGCGATTATGCACGGCACATATGGCTCCCGACTCGTCCAGAGGGACGACCAGTAGTAGATGCGTGTCGTGTGTGCAGGGGTCTGCGTCCTCACTGCTTGCCGTGTCAGGTGCCTTACCTGCGGGCCAAGCCCGGTACCTACCGAGCACCAGGAGCGGCTGCGCTGCTCCTGGTGCCCCCGTACGCGCTCCTTTGGTGCCGTTGCCGAGCGCCCGTGCGGGGCGCACCAACGAAGCCGGTGGTGAGGCGAGCCGTCGTTCAAATGGCGCTGTAACTAAAGGGGTGAAGTCAAGTCCTGTGGCAATCGATGTGGGTAAAGAATGATAGGCGGTAGCGTTGTTAGGGCAGCCTCTCCAGCCGTTTTGGTTACGGAAAATGTAGGTGGATTGACTTGAGGTCCGGGGTCTATCGGGCGACGGTGGAATTGCAACAGAAAACGCACCACGGGCCGGGGCGCGAAAACGCGAACCGGATGAGAGAAGGAGATCGGGAATGGGTAACGACATCACCGCGAACGCCGTTCAGGCCACCGACGTTGCCGCTACGGGTACCGCCGCCGCCCCGGCGGACGCCACCGCCCCCGCAACCCCTGCGGGCGTTACGGGGGATGTCGCGACCGTCTGGAACGCGGCGGCCACCACCCCCGGCGGGACCATTCCGGCGCTCGCCACCGCAACCAGCCTGACGCGCGCGGTGGTGAAGAACGCGCTGACAGAACTGGAGACCGGCGGGCACGTGACGCGCACCCCCGGCGCGAAGGGAGCCAACACTGATACGTGGACGGCCGTTCAGGTCCCCGTATCCGACGACAGCACCTCGGGGGACGCGGCACCGGCGGGCGTTCCGGCCGCCACGATCGCCGACGCTATGCGGATCATGCAGGAGGAGGCCGACCGGCGGGCGGCGGCCGAGGCCGAACTGCAGACGGCGATCGCCGAGGAGGAAGCGCGGCGGGCACAGGCCGTTGCCGACCTGGCACGGCGTCAGACGGCCGAAGCCACCCGGCGGGCGCTCGCTGACCTGATCACGGCCGCCACCACCGCCTACGCGGCTATTGCGGCCGGGGATGACATCACCATCGCCGGTCTCGAGCCGGTGTACGACGCCACTGCTGAGGTTCGCCGCGCCACCCGGGCCACCGGCCGTGCGACGTCCTCCGGTGGGGGCAACGGCGGCCGCCGGAACGGTGAGCACCGGGCGGCGCCCCGCCCGCTGCGTCCTGAGGTCGCCGCGCACCTGACCGCGCACCCGGACAGCGACTTCACGCCCGGTGAGATCGCGCGCGTTCTGGGGCGGTCGTCGGGCGCGGTGGCGAACGCCCTGGCCACCATGGCAGAGAAGGGTGAGGCGGTCATGACGTCCGAGAAGCCCGTCCGCTACCGGGCGGCCGGATCCGCCTGACGGGTCCGTCCGGCCGGGCCTACGCCCGGTACGGGAGCGGCAACGGTGGCGTTCGCCCCTGACGTAGGGCGGACGCCACCGTTTTCGTGTGCGTCCACACGATGTTGCCGCGCCCGATCCACGGCCGTGAGCGGCCCCCTATCGGCCGTGAGCGACCCCCCGTATCGGTCGGGGGTGGCGTCGCTGTCAACGATGATTCGCCCGATGTGGGGACGGCCGCGCGGCCGTCCCCACATGGCCCGCATTCGCGCTGTGACGTGGTGCGATGTGGCCCGGTTCCCGGGATGCCGCCCCGCCCCGTTCGGTGGCGGACGGGCACGATTGGCGGCCGTCAGGTGGTGAATTCCCATGCGTGAGCCAACGCCGCTAGGCGTTGGCGTGGCCCGGTGGCCCCGACCGGTAGCCATACGTTGCCAGCAGGCCCCTCGGGCGCCGTGCGGGGCGTCTGGACGGCCGTTGCGACGGGGACCTTCGGGATGCCGATGACCTTCCGTAGGTTGGCTTCGCGGGCGGGACTGGGCAACCAGAACAGGATGGGCGTTGTGATGCCGGTTTCGGACGCGAGCGCGGCGTAGCCGTTGAGCTTGGCTGCGACTCGGGCGAGGCGTTCGGTGCCGGTGTCGTGTTCGAGGAAGAAGTCGATCTCGGTCGGCGGCGAGGTCGGCCGGCTGGCCTCCCTCCAGCGGCCGAAGGCGTCCGGGCGGGCGTGGTCGCCCCACTCGGCGACGCACCGGCGTTCGGGCCACCACCGTGTTAGGCGGGTACCGTCGTCGCGGTGGCGGGCATGGGCGCGTAGGCGGACGAAGAAGTCGTTGACGCCGACCTGGTGGCCGAGCCGGGGCGAGACTGCGATCCCCAGGGCGGTTTCGTGCCTGTAGCCGAGTTCCCGGACGTTGACGCCCTGCTCAACGGCCAGCACATGAGCACCGGCGGGACCGAGCACCCAATGCTTGGCGGCGGTCCCCGCCGGTACCCATGGCCGAAAGTGGGACAACGCGTGTAGCTCGTGGAGCTGACGAAGCCGTTGGTGCGTGCGGACGGTGGTGCGGAAGAACAGCGCGGTGATCTGGTCGCTGGTCAGAACGCGGTGTTCCCAGACCAAGGAGAGGATCGCGCGGTCTCGGGCGGTGAGCCTGTGCGCCAGATCGGCGATCAGTGCGGCCGTCACCCGAGGAGGGTGCGCCTCGCGCGTGCGCAGGCGGTGGGCAGGCTTGCGGGGTTTGGTCACCGGCCCTCCTCGCCGTCCAGTTCGTCGAGGTCCGTGAAGCCGGGCGGGTCATCGTCGGTGAACGATTCGGCGGGATCACGCAGGCGAGGCTTGGGGACGGCCCTCTCGTCGGCGGGCGTGTAGGCCTCGCGCGAGGCTTGCCGGACAGCCTCGGCGCGTCCGGGGATGACAGCGGGTAGCGGGCGGGTTCGCAAGGTGAATGCTGGTGAGGGCGCGTTCTCGTGCACGATGCGGGCGGTGGCCTGGAACGCGCCCAGATGGGAAAGGCCGTGCTCGCCGACCAGCGGCGATGTGTGCCGGGCCAGGACGTGAGCGTCCTCGGGCGAGGTCGCGAAGTAGATCTTGTTCCGTGCGTCGGCGGACACCGCCTCCCGCAGGTCCTTGGGGAGCTGCGAAAGATGCTGGTGCGCGATCACCAGCGAGAACCGGTACGCGCGGGCCTCGGCGAGGATGTCGGAGATGGAGCCGGGCAGGTTGAGGAAGTTGTGGGCCTCGTCGACGTAGGCGGCGACGTCGCGGCGGGCGTCCTCGGCGATGTGGGCGCGCGGCGTGATGGCCTGCCAGGTGTGTGCGAGCAGCAGTGACCCGAACAGGCGGGCGGCGTCCTCACCGAGCAGCCCCTTGGCGGCGCGGGCGAGGACGAGTCCGCCGCCGTCGAGTACCTCGCGCAGGTCCACTGTGGACGACACCCCTGAGAGCGCGTCACGCACGAACGGGCGCAGCAGCACCGCCCGCAGCTTGTTCATGATCGGGCTGATGAGCGTCGCGCGTCCACCGGGGGACAGTTCGTTGTAGTCGGCCCAGAAGCCCCGGAGCAGGCTGTCAGTGTCCAGCTTGCTGACGGTACGGGCACGGTAGGCCGGATCGGACAGCAGGGGCGGAACGTCGGAGAGGCTGGCGCGCGGCCCGTAGACCCTGACGAGTGTCTTGCAGGCCGACCGCAACAGGTCGTCCATGCGCGGCCCCCAGTTCGCGGCGAAGCAGCGCCGGAACGAGGTCACGATGGCCTCGACCGCGAACTCGGGATCGGGGCCGGCGAGCACGTTGATGCACGGAGGTCGACCCTCTTGTGCGGGGTCGAACACCACTGTCTTGCCGATGACGCGCTCGGGGAGCCGTTCCACCAGGTCGGCGATCAAGTCGCCTTTGGGATCGATGACCAGCGCGCCTCGTCCGGCGTGCGCGTCGGCGAGGATCTGCCCCGCGAGGAATGTCGACTTGCCGGTGCCGGTCTGCCCCAGTACGTGCATGTGCTGGCGGGAACCGGCGACCGTGAGCGCGACCGGGCGAGGCGTCCCGGCGTCGGAGTCCCCGAGGATCCGCACGGCCTGGCCGGGCGTCCCGCCGGACGGCACGGCCGGTGACGGCAGCGAAGGACGGGCTCCGGCGCGAGTCACTCCTGGCGCGTCAGTGTCGCGTGGCAGGTGGGCGAGCGCGGCCAACTCGTCCACGGCCAGCAGGTGCCCGCTTCCGAAGTGCCGGGACGCCAGCAGACGTGCCGGAGCGCGCAGGCGTCGGCGTCGCAGGTGCTGATGACCGGACGCGTACAGCGCGAAGGTCGAGGCGAGTTCATGCGCGCGGGCACGCAGCTTCCCCTGGATCCGGCGGCGCGCCTTCCGCCGCGCGGCACGCTCGCCGATGTCTTGAGCCTTGCCGGGCTGGGGCCGTCGAGACGTGCCCACGGCATAGCGGATCTGAACCTCGAAGCGCGACTGCTCGGCCTTGGCGAGGATCGCTTGAACCTGCTTGGCGCGCTCCGGGTACGACTGCGCGATCTCGCTCGGCGTCGGACGCCCGTGATCGCCGGACGCGCCTGGAGTGATGCCGTCAAAGATCGCCGCGTGCAGACCCTTTGAACGACCGCCCCGCAACTGCGCTGCGGCGCGGTAGGCATGGCGGAGACGTCGGCCCGTGCAGGGCCGGGCGAGGATCTGCACGGCGGCATGCTCGCCTTTACGGAGACCCGCCATCGCTTCAAGCAGCGGACGTAGCGGATCGGCCTCGTGGTCGTGCTTGAGCGGCAGGTGCTCGGCGTTGCCCAGCACCATCCGTCCCCCGGCGGTGGCGGCGTCGAGCGGAACTGGAGGCGTTGCGGGCCGGGTGGTGATGGTGCAGCCGGGCCAGGCCGCCTGCACGGCCTTCTCGACGACGCCAGGTGAGATCGTCCCCGGCACCCAGACTTGGAACCGGACGCCGTTCTCGTCGGCCACATACTCGAACGCCACGTGCGGCTGCCCATATACGAGGCGCTTCCAGCGGGGGCCGAGGTGGCCCGCCAGATGCTTCCACCACGCGGCGGCGCTGGCTTCCTCCACCTGCGGTGGAACTGCGGCCTCGATCAGCCGCGTGTTCTGGGCATGACGGAGGTTGCGCCACCGCCGCACCGCAGCCCGGATGCCGAAGAGCACCGCGTAGGCGGTGGCGGCCGTGATGACGATGGCCGGGCCGTGCTGTGCGGCCGTACCGACCAGCAGAGTCGGCAGTTCCGGCAGCAGGCCGAGGTGGTCTCCGAGCCAATCGGTGGCCGGATCGGTGGGCAGTTGCGGTTCAGGGATGGTGTCCATTGGGCGCGCTTTCTCCTGGAACGGGCGGGAGCGAAGGTGGGCGATCGGCCCACTAATGAAGCACCGCTGAAACCCTGGGAATTCGCCCGCCGACCCGGTAAAGATCACTGCAACTATTCTGGGTGATCTTTTGAACACCCTTATTGGTGAATTCTGGGGCCTGAGTCGGTGCTTCATTAGGGATAGGAGGAAGCGGCGCCCTGCCGTCCCAGAGCGCCCAGCACATGACCGCTGAACCACCCGAGCCGAGAACCGGCCGCCCCCGTCCGTCTTCACGAACCTGCGGCCGCCCGCCGGCCACGCGCACGAGAACGCCTCACTCCATGTCGAGTCGCCAGACCTGCCCGGACTTGAGTACGGGTACCGAGTCGAGCGTTGATGTCCCCCGGCCCGCCACCGGTGCGGACCGGTCGACATCCGGCCCCCGGCCCCGGATGGCACAGGGGGCGGCAGTCGAAGAGCGCGCGGTGAGCGAGCCGAACAACAGCAAACCGAGGGTGCGTGTCACCGGTCTGGATGAGCCGCCGTCATTCACATCGGGCGCCATCCGGGTCCTGCTGCAGATCGTTCTTTCCGCGCGTGCCGGTTCTGGCTCGCACCCCGATACCGACAGGAGCAAGAGGAAGTGACGATTCCGAACACGCCCATTCTGCAAGCCGCTGACTGTGCGGGTTTGAAGTTCGGCTTCTATGGCCGGGTCTCGACCGAAGACAACCAGGACCCCGAAGCCTCGCGCGCATGGCAGCTCCGCCGAGCCCGTGCCCTCATCGAGCCGAAGGGCGGCGTGATCGTCGCCGAGTTCTTCGACGTCGACAGGTCGCGCTCCATCCCGTGGGCGCGCCGCCCGCACGCCACGGAGCTGATCGAGTCGCTCAAGAACCCGAGGCGGGACTTCGACGCCGTAGTGATCGGCGAACCGCACCGCGCGTTCTACGGCAACCAGTACTCCCTGACCTTCCCGCTGTTCGAGCACTTCAAGGTGCCGCTATGGGTTCCCGAGGTCGGCGGCCCGATCGATCCGGCGAACGAGGCCCACGACATGATCATGGGCGTCTTCGGCGGGCTGTCGAAGGGTGAACGCAACCGCATCAAGATCCGCGTCCGCTCGGCCATGTCCGCCATCACGGCGACCGAGGGCCGCTACCTCGGAGGACGTCCGCCGTACGGGTACGAACTCGTTGACGCGGGGCCGCATCCCAACCCGGCGAAGGCCGCCGACGGCAAGCGCCTGCGGCGCCTCGTCCCGCACCCGGCGTTCTCGCTGGTGGTGAAGTGGATCTTCGCCCAGTTCATCGGCGGGCGCGGTCTGTTCGACATCGCCGAGGAACTCACCCGTGAGGGCGTCCCGAGCCCCTCGGCGGCCGACCCTGACCGCAACACGCATCGCGTCCAAATCGCATGGTCGAAGTCGGCCGTGCGCGTCATCCTCACCAACCCGCGCTACACGGGTCGGCAGGTGTGGAACAAGCAACGCAAGGACGAAGTCCTGCTCGACGTCAACGACGTCGCGCTTGGCCACACCACGAAACAACGCTGGAACGACCGCGAGCAGTGGGTCTGGTCCGAGCAGCAGGCGCACGAGCCGCTCGTGTCGGTGGACGAGTTCGAGCGAGCGCAGGAGATCTTGTCGTCGCGTGGGCGTGGACCAGCGACGCACAAGCCGCATCGCACTCGGCGCCCCTACGCCTTCCGGGGGTGCCTGTACTGCGGGTACTGCGAACGGAAGATGCAGGGCAACTGGAACAACGACCAGGCGTATTACCGGTGCCGGTTCCCGGAGGAGTACGCCCTCGCCAACAAGATCGTCCATCCCAAGGTCGTCTACCTGCGCGAAGCGGAGATCATCGAGGACGTCGACAAATGGCTGCTCACGGCGTTCTCTCCGGGCCGGATCGAGGCGACGGTCGAGGCGATGACCGCGCAGGCCGGTGCCCCGGAGAACTCCGCGGGCGCCCGGCTGCGCAAGCAGATCACGGCCTGTGACCAGCGGATCCACCAGTACCGCGCGGCCCTCGACGCCGGAGCCGACCCGGCCCAAGTCGCCGGGTGGATCAACGAGACCCAGCAGGAACGCACCCGGCACGAGGCCGAGCTGCGTGCCATGCCCGAGGGCGAGGTCGTCTCGCGTGATCACATCGTGGAGCTGCTGAACGAGACTGGGGAACTCGCCCGTGCGGTCGTCCATGCTCACCCGGACGACAAGGCGGAGCTGTACCGGAAGCTCGGGCTGACGATGACGTACTACCCGCAGAAAAAGCTAGTGGAGGCTCGGGTTTCCCCAGCCTCCACATGTGCTAATGGTTTGTGTCCGAGGGGGGACTTGAACCCCCATGCCCCGTGAAGGGCACTAGCACCTCAAGCTAGCGCGTCTGCCTATTCCGCCACCCGGACCCGGGTTCGCACGCAGCCCTGCGGCTGCGGCGGGCTTCACGATACCAAAGGTTGGGGACTCGCGGCGACGCCGTTCGGGAGTCGCGGGGACGGGGAGGGAGGGGGCACCATGGACGGCGGACGTGCGGACACCCGGGGGTGAGGGACGTGCAGGCGACTGCGAGCGGCCGAGGGGCTGCGGCGACTGCGGAGGACGAGGTGGTTCGGCTCTGCCAGGAGCTGATCCGCATCGACACGAGCAACCCCGGGGACCATTCGGGGCCCGGTGAGCGGGCGGCTGCGGAGTACGTGGCGGAGCGGCTCGCGGAAGTCGGGCTGGAGTCGCGGATCTTCGAGAGTCATCCGGGACGTGCGAGCCTCGTGGCGCGGATCGAGGGGGAGGATCCCTCGCGGGACGCGCTGCTGCTGCATGGACACCTGGACGTGGTCCCCGCTCGCAAGGAGGACTGGACGCGGGACCCGTTCGGCGGGGAGATCGCCGAGGGGTGCGTGTGGGGCCGCGGGGCCGTCGACATGAAGGACATGGACGCGATGATCCTCGCGGTCGTGCGGCAGCGGCTCCGGGAGGGGCGCAGGCCCCCGCGGGACGTGGTGCTCGCGTTCCTGGCGGACGAGGAGGCCGGCGGGAAGTGGGGCGCGCAGTGGCTGGTGGACGAGCATCCGGAGCTGTTCGAGGGGTGCACGGAGGCGATCGGGGAGGTCGGCGGGTTCAGCCTGACGGTCCCGGGTGACCGGCGGATGTACCTGATCGAGACCGCGGAGAAGGGCATCGCGTGGATGGACCTGACCGCGACGGGGACCGCGGGGCACGGGTCGATGGTGCATCCGGACAACGCGGTGACGGCGCTGGCGGCGGCGGTGGGGCGGCTGGGGTCGCACGAGTTCCCGGTGCGGTTGACGAAGACGGTGCGGGCGTTCCTCGAGCGGGCGTGCATGGCGTACGGGGTGGAGTTCGACCCGGAGCGGCCGGAGGCGTGCCTGGAGGAGATCGGGCCGCTCGCGCGGATGATCGGGGCGACGCTGCGGAACACGCTGAACCCGACGCGGCTGGACGCGGGGTACAAGACGAACGTGATCCCGCAGAGCGCGACGGCGCAGGTGGACGGGCGGTTCCTGCCGGGGCACGAGGACGAGTTCTTCGCCACGGTGGACGAGCTGCTGGGGCCGGGGGTGGAGCGCTCGTTCGTCCATCACGACCAGGCGCTGGAGACGGAGTACGAGGGGGCGCTGGTCGCGGCGATGGAGGCGGCGCTGCTGCAGGAGGACGCGGGGGCGCTGCCGGTGCCGTACTGCCTGAGCGGCGGGACGGACGCGAAGGCGTTCGCGCGCCTGGGGATGCGGTGCTTCGGGTTCGCGCCGCTGCGGCTGCCGCCGGAGCTGGACTTCTCGGGGATGTTCCACGGGATCGACGAGCGGGTGCCGGTGGACGGGCTGAAGTTCGGGGTCCGGGTCCTCGACACGTTTCTTGATCGGGCCTGACTTTCCCCGGATTTTACCGCCGCGCATGCGAAGTGTGGTGGTACGGTCACCATGTGTAGGCGCGGCCCGTGCGGGCCGCGCGTGCTTTGCCCGCCCCGGAGGCGCGGACCGGGGCGGGCGGAGCCTTGCCCGCCTCCGGCGGCCTCAGAAGGTGCGGACCGCGCGGATGACCTTGCGGCGCAGTTGAATACGGCGCCGCCCGTCCGGGTAGAGGCGGAGACGATCGATTTCCCAGCCGCCGCGTTCGGCGTGCTCGGTGAGGATCTGCCGGGCGGTGTCGCGTGTGGTGCCGCGCGGCAGTGAGAGGACGAGGTAGGTGTACTCCGCCATTGCCACCATTATTACCTGGTCCGGCCGGGGGCCGCCGTCGTACGGTGGCGACCCGGTCCGCGAGGGCGGCTTCGGCATGTCATCCTGTCGGAGGCGCGGTGGTGGGAGTTGCGCCGTCCGGGACGGGCGGGGCGGGCCCATCGGATCGGTGGCGGGGACCCGCGGGCATGAACGCGCCGTCACGCGACGTTGTAGGAAGCCTGTGTAGGAAAACCCTGAGTCCAGGACAGCGAGGTTGGAGCGACTGTGCCAGCCAAGAACGGCACTGCGAAGAGTGGCCAGAACGGGGCCGGGACCCGCCTGGTGATCGTCGAGTCGCCCGCGAAGGCGAAGACGATCGCGGGTTACCTCGGCCGTGGCTACATCGTGGAGTCCAGTATCGGCCATATCCGGGACCTGCCCGGGAGCGCCTCGGAGGTGCCGGCCAAGTACAAGGGCGAGCCGTGGGCGAAGCTCGGTGTGAACGTCGAGCAGGAGTTCGAGCCGCTGTACGTCGTGAACACCGACAAGAAGCAGCAGGTTCAGAAGCTCAAGAAGCTGCTGGCGGAGGCCGACGAGCTCTTCCTCGCGACGGACGAGGACCGGGAGGGCGAGGCGATCGCCTGGCACCTCCAGGAGGTGCTGAAGCCGAAGGTGCCGGTGCACCGGATGGTCTTCAACGAGATCACCAAGGACGCGATCCGGCAGGCGGCGGCGAACCCGCGCACGCTGAACCTGCGGCTGGTGGACGCGCAGGAGACGCGGCGGATCCTGGACCGGCTGTACGGGTACGAGGTCAGTCCCGTGCTGTGGAAGAAGGTCATGCCGAAGCTGTCGGCGGGCCGGGTGCAGTCGGTGGCGACGCGGCTGGTGGTGGAGCGCGAGCGGGAGCGCATCGCGTTCGTCCCGGCGCACTACTGGGACATCGCGGCGCGGTTCGGGACGGGCAAGGACGAGGAGCCCACCTCGTTCAAGGCCGGGCTGGTGTCGGTGGACGGCAAGCGGGTCGCGCAGGGCCGCGACTTCGCGTCCGACGGCACGCTCAAGACGCGGGACGCCCTGCACCTCGACGAGGACGCCGCGCGCGCGCTGGCCGAACGGCTGCGCGGACGTCCGTACGAGGTCAAGTCGGTCGAGCGGAAGCCGTACACGCGCAAGCCGTACCCGCCCTTCCGGACGACGACGATGCAGCAGGAGGCCAGCCGCAAGCTGGGCTTCTCGGCGAAGTACGCGATGTCGGTGGCGCAGAAGCTGTACGAGAACGGCTTCATCACGTACATGCGAACCGACTCGATCACGCTGTCGGAGACGGCGATCACGGCGGCGCGGCGGCAGGCGGCGTCGCTGTTCGGCGGGGAGTACGTGCCGGACAAGCCGCGCGTGTACGCGTCGAAGGTGAAGAACGCGCAGGAGGCGCACGAGGCGATCCGTCCGGCGGGCGACACGTTCCGGACGCCGGCGGAGACGGGGCTGTCGGGCGACCAGTTCCGGCTGTACGAGCTGATCTGGAAGCGGACGATCGCGAGCCAGATGAAGGACGCGGCCGGGCAGTCGGTGTCGATCCGGGTGACCGGGGAGTCGACGCGGGGCGAGACGGCCGAGTTCGGCGCGACCGGCAAGACGATCACGTTCCACGGGTTCCTGAAGGCGTACGTGGAGAGCGCCGACGACCCGTCGACGGACCGGGACGACCAGGAGCGGCGGCTGCCGAACCTGGCGGAGGGCGACCGGCTGACGGCGGACGAGATCGGGGCCGAGGGGCACTCGACGCGCCCGCCGGCGCGGTACACCGAGGCGAGCCTGGTCAAGGAGCTGGAAGAGCGGGAGATCGGGCGCCCGTCGACGTACGCGTCGATCATCGGGACGATCCTCGACCGCGGGTACGTGTTCAAGAAGGGCACGGCGCTCGTCCCGTCGTTCCTGGCGTTCGCGGTGGTGAACCTGCTGGAGCAGCACTTCGGCAACCTGGTCGACTACGACTTCACCGCGCACATGGAGGACGGCCTCGACGAGATCGCGCGGGGGAACGCCGAGCGGGTGCCGTGGCTGAACCGGTTCTACTTCGGCGACAACGGCGCCGAGGGGCTGAAGGAGCTGGTCGGCGAGAGCGGCGACATCGACGCCAAGGGGATCAGCTCGTTCCCGGTCAAAGGCACCGACATCATGGTGCGGGTCGGGCGTTACGGGCCGTACCTGGACAGGGACGGCCAGCGGGTCAACATCCCCGAGGACATCGCGCCGGACGAGCTGACGGCGGAGAAGGCCGAGGAGCTGTTCGCGCAGCCGAGCGGTGACCGGGAGCTGGGCGTCGACCCGGAGACCGGGCACACGATCGTGGCCAAGAGCGGACGGTTCGGCCCGTACGTCACGGAGGTCCTGCCGGAGCCGCCGGCGCCGGCGGAGGGCGAGAAGAAGAAGCGCACCAAGAAGGCGGACGCGCCGAAGCCGCGGACGGGTTCGCTGTTCAAGTCGATGTCGCTCGACACGATCACCCTGGACGACGCGCTGAAGCTGCTGTCGCTGCCGAGGACGGTCGGGGAGCTGGACGGGGAGCCCGTCACGGCCCAGAACGGACGGTTCGGCCCCTACATCAAGCGGGGGACGGACAGCCGCTCGCTGGGGTCGGAGGAGGAGCTCTTCACCGTCACGCTGGAGCAGGCGAAAGAGCTGTTCGCGCAGCCGAAGCAGCGGGGCCGCCGGGCCGCCGCCGCGCCGCCGCTGCGCGAGCTCGGCAAGGACCCGGTGAGCGAGAAGCCGGTGGTCGTCAAGGAGGGCCGGTTCGGCCCGTACGTGACGGACGGCGAGACGAACGCGAGCCTGCGCAAGGGCGACGAGGTCGAGTCGATCACGATCCAGCGCGCCGCCGAGCTGCTCGCGGAGCGCCGTGAGAAGGTCGCCGCGGGGGGCGGGAAGAAGAAGGCGGCGCCCCGGAAGCGGACGTCGGCGAAGTCGTCCGCGAAGTCCTCGGCGAAGTCGGGGTCATAGCGACAAGGGCGCCGATACTCTGACGGACATGACCAGAACGGACGCCACCCGGCCGTACCCCGCCGCGCCGCAGCCGGGCGTTTCGTCGCTCTCGGAGATCGGGCCGTTCCGGCGGCTCCGGCTCGCCCTGTCGCTGTCCGCGGTCGGGCAGTGGCTGACCGTGCCCGCCCTGACGGCGTCGGCCGTCATGCTGACGCAGGACGAGGACGTCGCCGCGCGCGCGCAGGCCGTCGGCGGCGTCCTGGGGCTGCTGCTGCTCCCGGCGGTGCTCCTCGCGCCGCTGGCGGGCCTGCTCGCCGCCCGCGCGGACCGCCGCGTCGTGCTGCTCGCCGCCGACGCCCTGCGGTTCGCGCTCGTCCTGACCGTGCCGCTGCTCGACGCGCTCCCGTGGACGCTCGCCGCCGCGTTCCTGCTGGGCCTGCTGGGCCTGCTGTGGACGCCGCTCGCGCTCGCGGCCCCGCCCGCGCTCGTCCCGGACGGGCTGCCGGACGACGCGCCGGGCGGCGGGACCGCCGGGCTGCGGGCCGCCGCCCGCCGGTCGGCGCTGCGCGCCGTGTCGGCCGCCGCGCCGGCCGCCGCCGCGCTGTTCACCGTCCTCGCGCTGCTCGGCGCCGGGCTGTTCGACGGCGCCGGGGACCGCACCGACCTCGTCCTGTACGCGAACGCCGCCGTGTTCCTGCTCGGCGCCGCCGCCGTCGCGCTGATCAAGGAGGCCGCGGGCACCGGGCCGGTGCGCGTCCCGTCCCCGCTCGCGCTGATCGCCCGGGGCGGGCGCGGCGGACGGGCGGGCGCGCCGCGCGGCCTGGGCGCCGCGGTCACCGGCGCGGCCCTCGTGTCGGGGGCCGTCGTCGGCGCGGCCCGGCTGCACGCGGCCGGGCTCGGCGGCGGCGACGCCGGGTACGGCGCCGTGCTGCTCGCGCTGACCGCCGGGCTCGGCTTCGGGATCTTCCTCGGCCCGCGCGTCCTCGGCCCGTTCAGCCGCCGCCGCCTGCTGGGCCTCGCGGTCGTCGCGGGCGGGCTCGCGCTGGCCGTGGCCGCGCTGGTCGCCAACCTGCCGGTCGCGGTGTTCGCGACCGCGTTCGCGGGCGTCGCCGCGGGCGCCGCGTGGGCCTGCGGGACGTCCGTCCTGGCGGCCCCCGCCGACCCGGAGGCCCCGGAGGCGGCGGAGCCGCCGAGCCCCGCGTACCCGCGCGCCGTGGCGCTCGTCACCGCGTTCGTCGCGGTCACGGCCGTCCCGCAGCTGGCCGGGGCGATCGGCGACACCCGCCTCGACCTCGGCGGCGGCGTCTACGACCTCGCCGGGACGGCCGCCGCGCTGCTGGTCGCCGCCGTCGTCGCGCTGCTCGCGGGCCTGCTCGCGTACCGCCGCGCGGACGACCGCCGCGGCGTCCCGCTCGTCCCGGACCTGCGGGCCGCGCTGCGCGGCGAGGTGTACGTCCCGCCGGGCGAGGAGCCCGCCGAGCCGGAGGAGGCCCCGGCCGTCCGCAACCGGGGCGTGTTCATCGCGTTCGAGGGCGGCGAGGGCGCGGGCAAGACCACCCAGGCCCGGCTCGCCGCGATCTGGCTCCGCGACCACGGCTACGACGTGATCACCACGCAGGAGCCCGGCGCCACCAAGATCGGCATGCGGCTGCGCGCGATGCTGCTGGATCGCGAGACGACCGGCCTGTCGCTGCGCGCCGAGAGCCTGCTGTACGCCGCCGACCGCGCCGACCACGTCACGAACGTGATCGTCCCCGCCCTGGACCGCGGCGCGATCGTCGTCAGCGACCGGTACATCGACTCGTCCCTCGCCTACCAGGGGTTCGGCCGGGAGCAGCCGGTCGAGGACATCGCCCGCGTCAACGAGTGGGCGACCGGCGGGCTCGTCCCGGACCTGACCGTGCTGCTGGAGGTGCCGCCGCGCACCGGCCTCGCCCGGCTGTCGGCGCCCGCCGACCGCATCGAGTCCGAGCCGCAGGACTTCCACGAGCGGGTCCGCGCCGGGTTCCGGGCGCTCGCCGACGCCGACCCCGACCGCTACCTGGTGCTCGACGCGTCCCGCCCGCAGGCCGAGCTGAGCCGCGAGATCCAGTACCGCATCCGGGAGATCCTGCCCGACCCGATCCCGCTCGGCACCGAGGACGCGACGCACACGTTCCCCGCCATCAGGGACGTGTGAGCCCCGGCGGGCCCGTAGCCTTGGGGCCATGAGCGTCTGGAACGACCTGGTCGGCCAGGACCCGGTCGTCGCGCAGCTGTCCGCCGCCGCGGACGGCGCCGGCGGCGGGGCCGGCGTCGCGCACGCGTGGCTGTTCACCGGCCCGCCCGGGTCCGGGCGGTCGGCGGCGGCGCGGGCGTTCGCGGCGGCGCTGCAGTGCACCGAGGTCCCGCGCGGCTGCGGGTACTGCGCGGCGTGCCACCAGGTCCTCCAGGGGACGCACGCCGACCTGGAGGTCGTCCGCCCGTCCGGCCTGTCGTACGGGATCAAGGAGACGCGGGCGCTGGTGCTGCGGGCGGGCTCGTCGCCGAGCGTGGGCCGCTGGCAGATCGTCCTGTTCGAGGACGCCGACCGCGCCACCGAGGGCGCCGCGAACGCGCTGCTGAAGGCCATCGAGGAGCCGCCGCCGCGCACGCTGTGGCTGCTGTGCACGCCCTCCCCGGACGACCTGCTGATCACGATCCGGTCCCGCTGCCGGCTCGTGACGCTGCGGACGCCGCCGATCGACGCGGTCGCGGACGTCCTCGTCCAGCGGGACGGCGTCGACCGGGAGACCGCCGACGTCGTCGCGCGGGCCGCGCAGGGGCACATCAGCCGCGCGCGGCGGCTCGCCACCGACCCGGAGGCGCGCGCGCGGCGCGCGCAGGTGCTCGCGGTGCCGCGCCGCCTGACGTCCGTCGGCCCGGCGGCGATGGCGGCGGACGCGCTGGTGAAGGCCGCCGAGGCCGAGGCGAAGGCGACGACCGAGGAGCTGAACGAGCGGGAGACCGCGGAGCTGCGGCAGGCCCTCGGGGAGAGCGCGAAGGGCCGGATGCCGCGCGGGACGGCCGGTGCCCTCAAGGAGCTGGAGGACCGGCAGAAGTCCCGGGCGACCCGGGTGAAGCGGGACGCGCTGGACCGCGCGCTGCTCGACCTCGCCTCCTACTACCGCGACGTCCTCACCCTGCAGCTCGGCGCGGGCAGCGAGCTCGTCAACACCGAGCTGGCGCCTGAGCTGCGGACGGCCGCCGCCGGGACCCGCCCCGAGGACACCCTCCGCCGCCTCGACGCGATCATGGAGTGCCGGGAGCGGCTCGACGCGAACGTCAACCCGCTGCTCGCCGTCGAGGCCCTCACGATGGCCCTGCGCACCGGCTGACGCGCCTTTTCGCCACCGCACCGGCGGCGGAGGCAACCCGAGGGGGCCCGCGGTGTCTCTGGGACATGAACGCTGACACGGCGCTCGCCGAACCACGGGCGGGCACGACGGCGGACGCGTCCGGCGAGGACGCGTCCGCCGCGGTGACGGACCTGTACCGGGGGCACGCGCTGGGGCTGACCCGCCTCGCCCTGATCATGGTCGGGGACCGGGGCACCGCCGAGGACGTCGTCCAGGACGCCTTCGCCGGCCTGTACGCGGCCTGGCCGCGGCTCCGCGACCGCGACCGGGCGCTGGCGTACGTCCGGTCGGCCGTCCTCAACCGCTCGCGGACGGCGCTGCGGCGCCGCCGCCGCCCGTTCCGCACCCTGCACCAGCCGCCGGTGTGGTCCGCCGAGTCCGAGGCGATGATCGGCGAGGACCGCCGGGAGGTGCTGGACGCGCTGCACCGGCTGCCCCGCCGCCAGCGCGAGGCGCTCGTCCTGCGCTACTACGGCGACCTGTCCGAGGCGGAGGCCGCCGAGGCGATGAAGGTCACCGTCGGCACCGTGAAATCGACCACGTCCCGGGCGCTGGCGGCGCTCGGCCGGATCCTGGAGGGGGACAAGTGAACGGGACCGAGGAGCGCCTCAAGGACGCGCTGGACGCGGTGGCCGGGACCGTGCGGCCCGGGGACGTCCCCCCGCCGCGGTTCGCCGAGCGGCGCCGCGCCCGGACGTTCCGGCGCGTCGTCCCGATGGCGGCCGCCGCGGCGATCGCCGCCGCGGCCGGCGGCGGCGCCCTCGCGGGCGGCGCCCTCGGCGGGACGGGCGGGACGGTGCGTCCGGGCGCCGCGTCGGGGCCGTCCGCCGCGGCACCGGCGGAGCCGCACCTCACCGTGTTCCTCTGCGTCCGCACGTCCCCCGAGCCCCGCTGCGGCGGCCGGGACGCGACACCGGAGCAGAGGCGGGAGGTGAGGCGGGTCCTGTCCCGCATGGACGTCGTCGCCCGGATCGACTACGAGTCGCTGAGGGAGGCGTTCGAGCGGTTCGAGAAGCGGTTCGCCGAGTCGTCCGACTTCGCGGGCAACGCCGAGGAGGGGGACATCCCCGCCTCGTACCGCGTCTGGCTGCGCGACCCCGGCGACGAGCGGCGCACGGAGCAGAACGCCCGCATCGTGCAGGACGCCGTGCGCGGCCTCCCCGGCGTCGAGCAGGTCGTCCAGCGGGACCGGGAGTGACATCGGGCATCATGGGGGCATGCCGTACCGAGTGACCTTCGTCTGCACCGGCAACATCTGCAGGTCCCCGATGGCGGAGTCCGTCCTGCGCCACCGCGCCGAGGAGGCGGGGCTGGACGTCGAGGTCGACAGCTCCGGCACCGGCAACTGGCACGTCGGGGGCCCCGCCGACGACCGGACGGTCGCGGCGCTGCGGCGCGCCGGGTACCGGTCGGCGCACGTCGCGCGCCAGTTCGAGCCCCTCTGGTTCGCCCGGTACGACCTGATCCTCGCGCTCGACGAGGGCCATCTGCGGGCCCTGCGGTCGATGGCCCCCGACGAGGCGTCCCGCGCGAAGGTCCGGCTGCTGCGCGAGTTCGACCCGGACGCCGGCGGCGACCTCGACGTCCCCGACCCCTACTACGGGGGCCGCGCCGACTTCGACCTCGTCCTCGAGATGGTGGAGGCCGCGATGCCCGGCCTCCTCGACGAGATCCGCGCGGGCCTCAAGGCGGCCTGAGTGCCGGGCGTCCGCGACCGGCTCGAACGCCTCCTCGGGACGGACGTCGCGCGGCTGGACGACCTCGGGGCGAGCCACGCGTGGACGCTGCACCGCGCGTCCCTCGGCGACGGCCGCGACGTGTTCGTGAAGGCCCTCGCGCGGGCCGCGGACGCCCCGTCCGCCGGGGTGTTCGCGGCCGAGGCCGCCGGGCTCCGCTGGCTGGGCGGGACCGGCCCGGACGCCCCGGTCGCCGAGGTCGTCGCGGCGGACGGGCACCTGCTCGTCCTGCCGTGGCTGCCGTCCGCGCCGCCCGCCCCGGCCGCCGCCGAACGTTTCGGCCGCGAGCTCGCCGCCCTGCACACCGCGGCCCGTCCGGACGCCTACGGGGCGCCCTGGCGCGGGTTCATCGCCGACCTCCCGCTCGACAACGCGCCCGACGGCCGGCCGTGGGCCCGCTGGTACGCCGAGCGCCGCCTCGCCCCGTTCGTCCCGCTCGCGGCGCCGCACCTGGCGGACGCCGACGTCCGGCTCGTGGAGCGCGTCATCGACGGGATCGAGTCCCTCGCGGGGCCGCCGGAGCCGCCGTCCCGGATCCACGGCGACCTGTGGTCGGGCAACGTGCGGTGGACGGGCGGGCGCGCGGTGCTCATCGACCCGGCGGCGCACGGCGGGCACCGCGAGACCGACCTCGCGATGCTCGCCCTGTTCGGCGCCCCGCTCCTGGACCGGATCCTCGCCGCCTACGACGAGGCCGCACCGCTCGCGCCCGGCTGGCGCGCCCGCGTCCCCCTGCACCAGCTGCACCCCCTGCTCGTCCACGTCGCGCTGTTCGGCGCCTCGTACCGGGCGTCCCTCATGGACGCCGTCCGCGCCGCGCTCGGCGAAACCCCGAACCGGTAACTCCCCATTTCCGGCGTATCCCCCTCCGGTCCATGCGGTAGAAACGAGGGGTTCCGGCAACGAGAGGCAGGTGCGGGTCACCCCCATGGACGGCAGGCACGGGAAGCACCAGGAACCGGCGCGCGGCTCACGGCTGCGCGAGGCGTGGCGCGGGCTCCTCCCGATCGGGGTCGCGACGGGCGTGGTGCTGGTCGTCGGCGGCGGATTCGACGTGCTCGAACGGCACCAGGGCGCCGAGAAGTCGCGCAGCGCGAAGGCCGCGTCGGACGCCGAGCCGACCGTGCCCCGGTTCGTCGTCGGCGTCGCCGCGGACGGCTCCGCGCTCGTCGTCCGCGACAGCGGCACGGGCGCCGACACCGGCCCGCCCGTCGCGCCGCCGCCCGGCCGCCGCTTCACCCGCGTCGCGTCCGGCCCCGACGGCACGTACGTCGTCGCGTCGTCCGGCGGCGGGACGGTGACGTTCCAGCGCCTCGCCCTCGACGACGACGGCCGCGTCGAGGAGCTCGCCCCGCTCCCGAAGGCCGTCGCCCCGGGCGAGTCCGCCGACTGGTCCGACCTCGCCGTCGCCGCCGACGGCCGCATCGCGTACGTCACCTACGCGGGCACCCGCGGCACCGTCGCCGTCCTCGACCCGGACACCGGCGCCCGCAAGGCGTGGCCCACGACGCTGCGCGGCCGCATCGGCGGCCTGTCGTGGTCGGGCGACACGCTGGCGTTCGCCTGGACGGCGTCCGGCGCCCCCCAGATCCGGACGATCGACACCGCCGCCCCCGCGGGCGACCTCACGTCCAGCAAGGCCCTCGCGACGCTGCCGTCCGGGACGTCCGCCGCGTTCCTGCGCCCGGACGGCTCCACGATCGTCACCGGCCGCGTCCAGGACGCGAACCTCGTGCTGCAGGCGTTCACGGCGTCCGGCGAACCCGGGCAGGTCATCTGGAAGCACCCGGTCGAGGGCGACCCGGAGCTGAAGGCCCTCGACCC
Organism: Actinomadura sp. WAC 06369; assembly: GCF_003947565.1. NCBI lineage: Bacteria > Bacillati > Actinomycetota > Actinomycetes > Streptosporangiales > Thermomonosporaceae > Actinomadura > Actinomadura sp. WAC 06369. The sequence goes on from NZ_QHJN01000071.1 coordinate 22,733, forward strand.
CGCCGAGAACGGCGCGCTGCTGGCCCTCGCCGACGACGTCCACACCCCCGCCGGCGACCCGCTCCCCGGGAAGGACCTCGCCGACGCCGCCTGGTGACGCCTAAGGTGGACGCACGGAACCGGGCGAACGGAGCGAAACCGTGGGCATGGTGATGGCAGTCAGTTTCACCAGATACGGCCGCCTCTACTACCTCGATCCCGGTCCGCACAGTCCGAAGGTCGGCGACAAGGTCCTCGTCCCCACCGACTCCGGCCACGAGGTCGCCGAGTGCGTGTGGGCCCCGCAGTGGGTCTCCGAGGACATCGACGGCCTCCCCGAGTGCGGCGGCCCCGCCACCGACGAGCACCTCGCCCGCGACGACGCGAACCGCCGCCGCCGCGCCGAGGCCCGCACCGCCGCCAAGCGCCTCGTCCGCCGCCACGACCTCCCGATGAAGGTCATCGGCGTCGACTTCCTCGACGCCGACAACGTCGTCAAGATCTACTTCACCGCCCCGCACCGCGTCGACTTCCGCGCGCTCGTCCGCGACCTGGCCCGCACCCTCAAGGCCCGCGTCGAGCTCCGCCAGGTCGGCCCCCGCGACGAGGCCCGCCTCCAGGGCGGCATCGGCCCCTGCGGCCGCGACCTCTGCTGCGCCACGTTCCTCAAGGACTTCGAGCCCGTCTCCGTCCGCATGGCCAAGGAGCAGGACCTCCCCGTCAATCCCCTCCGCATCGCCGGCGCCTGCGGCCGCCTCATGTGCTGCCTCAAGTACGAGCACCCGCTCTACATGGAGTTCAAGGAGAAGGCCCCGCGCCTCGGGTCCCGCGTCAGCACCCCGGAGGGCGAGGGCCAGGTCATCGGCTACAACGTCCCCGGCGACCGCGTCACCGTGAAGGTCGGCTCCCGCCGCTGCTCCTGCCCCTCCGCCTCCGTCTGCTCCCCCCGCCAACAACACGACGCCCACTACGCCGACCCCCAGGACGGCGAGCCCGCAGGGTGAGGCCGGGGGCGGGTTCCCACTGAGCGAGACACCGCACTGCCGCGGGGCGGCACCGTCGTGCACATTCCGGTGATCGGCACCTGCACCGGAGGGACCACGGCATGGCCGGCTGGAGTCATCGGTACGCGCGCATCAACGACCTCGACGTCCACTACGTGGAGCAGGGCGACGGCCCGCTCGTCGTCCTCCTGCACGGGTTCCCGCACCTCTGGTACAGCTGGCGGCACCAGATCGGACCGATCGCGGACGCCGGGTTCCGCGTCGTCGCCCCGGACATGCGGGGGATGGGCGGGACGAGCGGCCCCGCCGACCACCGCGCGTACGGGCCCGCGAGCATCGTCGGTGACGTCGCCGGCCTCCTCGACCACCTCGGGGAGGACAGGGCGGTGTTCAGCGGCCTCGACTTCGGCCTGTTCGCCGCGTACGACCTCGCCCACCGGCACCCGGAGCGCGTCGAGGCGCTCATCGCGCTCGAGAACCCGTTCTTCACGCCGTCGCGGGAGTCGCCGCTGACGCTCGCCGCGCGGCAGGCCGAACGGCACTTCAACCACATCCACTACTTCGCCGAGCCCGGCGCCGCCGACCGCGACCTCGCCGCCGCGCCCCGCGAGTTCCTGCGCAAGGTGTTCTACGCGCTCTCCAGCGACTACCACTACCTCGACGTGTGGAAGAAGCCGCCGGGGACGTCCTACATCGACGCCCTGCCCGAGACGCCGCCGCTGCCGTGGCCGTGGCTGACGGAGGCGGAACTGGAGTTCTACGTCGCCGAGTACAGCCGGAGCGGCTTCACCGGCGGGCTCAACTGGTACCGGGCCATGGACATCGCGTGGGAGGAGCGCAAGTCCTACGCGCCCCGGACGACCGTGCCGTACTACTTCATCGGCAGCGAGCAGGACGCCGACCTCGAGGGCTGGCACGGCGACGACCCCCTGAACCGGCTCGGCGACCACCACGCGGACGTCCGGGACGTCCGGATGATCAAAGCGGCGGGGCACATGATGCAGATGGAGAAGCCCGCGGAGACCACCGCGGCGATGCTGGAATTCCTCGCGAGGAGGGGCGCATGACCGGGAACCGGGTGGCGGTCGTCACCGGCGCCAGCCGCGGCGCCGGGAAGGGCATCGCGCTCGCCCTGGGTGCGGCCGGCATGACCGTGTACGTGACCGGACGGACGCGCGCCGAGGGCGACGCGGACCTGCCGGGCACGGTCGCCGGCACCGCCGCGGAGATCGACGGGCGCGGCGGCACCGGCGTCCCGGTGATCTGCGACCACGCCGACGACGAGCAGGTCCGGGCGCTGTTCGAGCGGGTCGAGCGGGACCACGGCGCGCTGCACGTCCTGGTCAACAACGCGTTCACCATCCCCGACGGCCTCACCCGGGACGGCCCGTTCTGGGAGAAGCCCCTCGCCCTGCAGAGCATGTTCGACGTCGGCATGCGCTCCGCGTACGTCGCGAGCTACTACGCGGCCCCGCTGCTGATCAAGAACGCCGGGGGCCTCGTGGTGAACACGTCCTCGTTCGGCGGCCGCTGCTACATGCACGGCCCCGCCTACGGCGCGGGGAAGGCCGCCGTGGACAAGATGGCGCACGACATGGCCGAGGACTTCCGGCCCTACGGCGTCGCCGTCATCTCCCTCTGGATGGGCCTGCTGAAGACCGAGCGCAACCGCGCCATGTTCGACGGCGTCCCCGAGCGGTACGAGTCGTTCGCCGCCGGCGCCGAGACGCCCGAGTTCAGCGGCCGGGTGATCGACGCCCTCGCCCGCTCGGCCGACCCGATGGCGTGGACGGGACGCGTCCTCATCGGCGCCGAACTCGGCGAGGAGCTCGGCGTCACCGACGTCGACGGGTCGCGCCCCCGTTCGCACCGCGGGATGCTGGGCGACCCGCCGACGTACGCCGCGGCCGTCGTGAAGTAGCCGTCAGGAGTTCGGCAGCGCGTACTTGAAGATCTTCTTCCACGTGCTCGTGACCTGCCGCGACAGCGGACCGGCGTGGTACGGCAGCCCGTACTTGTCGCACAGCTCCCGCACCCGCGGCGCGATCTCCGCGAGCCGGTTGCTCGGCATGTCCGGGAACAGGTGGTGCTCGATCTGGTGGCTCAGGTTGCCGGTCATCAGGTGGAAGAACCGCCCGCCGGTGATGTTCGCCGACCCCGTGAGCTGCCGCACGTACCACTCGCCGCGCGACTCGCCGTCCAGCCGGTCCTTCTCGAACATCTCGACGTCCCCGGGGAAGTGCCCGCAGAAGATGATCGTGTGCGCCCACACGTTGCGGACGACGTTCGCGGTGAAGTTCGCCGCCAGCGTCGACAGGAACTGCGGGCCGCTGAGCAGGGGGAACGCCACGTAGTCCTTGCCCCACTGGCGGCGGATCTTGCGGCCGATCTCGCGCAGCTTCCGCCGCGTCTCCTCCGGATCGTTCCGGCCCGCCCGGATCTTGTCGATCTCCAGGTCGTGCAGCGCCACCCCGTACTCGAAGAACATCGCGAGCAGCAGGTTGTAGACGGGCTGCGGGACCGCCGTCCAGTGCCACTTCTGCTCCGGGGTCACGCGCAGGATCCCGTAGCCCACGTCGTTGTCCTTGCCCACGACGTTCGTGAACGTGTGGTGCACGAAGTTGTGCGAGTGCTTCCACTGCTCGGCGGGGGACACGTTGTCCCACTCCCACGTCGTCGAATGGATCTTCGGGTCGCGCATCCAGTCCCACTGACCGTGCATGACGTTGTGCCCGATCTCCATGTTCTCGAGGATCTTCGCGACGGCGAGCGTCGCGGTCCCGGCGATCCACGCGGGCGGCAGCGACGACGCCAGCAGCATCGCCCGCCCGCCGATCTCCAGGCCCCGCTGCCAGCGGATCACCCGCCGGATGTAGGCCGCGTCGCGCTCCCCGAGGTCCGCGGTGATCTCCGCGCCGAGCGCGTCCAGCTCCCGGGCGATCGCCTCCAGGTCGGCGTCCGTCAGGTGCCCGGTGGACGAGGTCTCCGCGGTCGTCACGTTCGTGGTCATCGGCGTGCTCCTCACAGTTCGATCTCCACCGGCCCGGCGGCCGCGTTCACGCACGTCTGGACGATGTCGCCCTCGTCCCCGTGCACCCGTCCCGTGCGCAGGTCGCGCACCCGCCCCGCCGCGAGCCGCCCGACGCAGCCGTGGCAGATGCCCATCCGGCAGCCGCTCGGCAGCAGCGCGCCCGCGCCCTCCCCGGCGTCCAGCAGCGGGGTCCCGCCGTCCGCCTCGACCTCGACGCCGCTCCGCGTGAACCGGACGACCCCGCCCGCGCCGCCCGCGGCGGCCAGCACCGGACGGAACCGCTCCACCCGCAGCCGCTCCGGGACGCCGGCGTCGCGCCACAGCCCCGCGAGCCGCTCCAGCAGCCCCTCGGGGCCGCAGGCCCAGGCGTCCCGTCCGGTCCAGTCGGCGGGCAGGTCGTCCGGCCTGAACCGGCCCTCGACCTGCGTGTGCCGCTCGCGGAACCGCAGCCCCGGCAGCCGGTGCCCCAGCCGCCGCAGCTCCGCGCCGAAGATCACGTCGTCGGCCGTCCGCGCCGAATGCAGGAGCACGGCGTCCGTGCCGGGCGCCCGCTCGGCGAGGTGCCGCAGCATCGCCATCACCGGCGTGATCCCGCTGCCCGCGGTCACGAACAGCAGCCGCTCCGGCGGCTCGTCCGGCAGCACGAAGTCGCCCTCCGCCGCCCCCAGCCGGACGACCGCGCCCGGGCGGACCCGGTGCACGAGGTGGCTCGAGACGAACCCGTCCCGCGCGGCCTTCACCGTCACCGTGATCCGGCCGTCCGCGCGCGGCGGCGACGACAGCGAGAACGTCCGCCGGTGCAGCACGCCCCCGATCTCCACCCCGAGCCGGACCCACTGCCCCGGCCGGTGCCCGCGCCACGCCCGTCCGGGCCGGATCACCAGCGTCGCGGCCCCGGGGACCTCGTGCCGCACCGCCTCCACGCGCCCCCGCGGCTCGGCGGTGCTCCACAGGGGGTTGATCAGTCCCAGGTAGTCGTCCGGCAGCAGCGGCGTCGTCAGCAACCGCGCCGCCGTCGAGAGCTTGGTCACGTCGCCTCCCGAAACGGAACCTACTTAGGCGTAACCTACGGTCGCGTAACCGTCCGCGGCCGTTCAAGGTCCGGCGGCCGAAAGCGACGGGCATCACACCATCGGGAACCGTGCCATCGAGCAATGACGATGTCCGGGCGCGAAGAAGTGGCCCCGGACCTCCGGTCGACGTAGCGTAGGCACCGGCATACGAGCCGCGACGACGATACGGGGGCCGGAGTGCGGGCAGCGAAGACCATCGGCGCGACCATCGCCCTGACCCTCGCGCTGGCCACCGGCTGCGACGGCGGCTCCGACGAGGCGACGATGGCGAGCCGCGTCCCCGAGGGACTCGGCTCCTACTACGACCAGCGCCCCGACTGGCGCGACTGCGGCGGCGGCTTCCAGTGCGCGACCGTCCAGGTCCCCCTCGACTACGCCAAGCCCGACGGCGAGAAGATCGGCATCTCGGTGATCCGGCTGCCCGCCCGGAACAAGTCCGAGCGGATCGGGTCGCTCCTGACGAACCCGGGCGGCCCCGGCGGCTCCGGCATCGGCTTCGTCCGCCAGGCCGCCGCCGCGTTCGGCGCCGACCTGCGCGCCCGCTTCGACATCGTCGGCTTCGACCCCCGCGGCGTCGGCGAGAGCGGCCCCGTCCGCTGCAACACCACCGCCCAGCTCGACCGGTTCTTCGCCACCGACACGTCCCCCGACGACCCCGCCGAACGCGCGACCCTCGCCGCCCGCAGCGAGCAGTTCGCGGACGCCTGCGCCGCCAAGGCGAAGACCACCCTCCCGCACGTCGGCACCGCCGACGCCGCCCGCGACATGGACGTCCTCCGCGGGGCCCTCGGCGACGACAAGCTCACCTACTACGGCGCGTCCTACGGCACCTACCTCGGCGCCTTCTACGCCGAGCAGTTCCCGAAGAACGTCCGCGCGCTCGTCCTCGACGGCGCCGTCGACCCCCGCCTGTCCGCGACCGACATCCTGGTCGAGCAGGCGAAGGGCTTCGAGACCGCGTTCCGCGCCTTCGCCGAGAACTGCACCGCCACCCCCGGCTGCCCCCTCGGCGACACGCCCGACGCGGCCGCGAAGAACCTCGAGAAGCTCCTCGCCGAAACCGACCGCGAACCCCTCACCGCCCGCGGCGACGGCCGCGAGGTCACCGAGTCCCTCGCCACGATGGGCATCGCCACCGCCCTCTACGCCAAGGAGTACTGGCCCACCCTCCGCCAGGGCCTCACCCAGGCCGTGCAGAACCGCGACGGCACCGTCCTCCTCTCCCTCGCCGACCAGATGGTCGACCGCGAGGACGGCTCCTACAGCAACCAGACCGACGCCAACATGGCCGTCAACTGCGTCGACAAGCCCAACCCCCCGAGCGTCGACGCCTACGCGAAGGCCGTCGCGAAAGCCGAGCGCTCCGCGCCCCTCTTCGGCGAGTTCGTCGTCTGGGGCGGCCTCCCCTGCGTCTACTGGCCGGCCAAGACCGACAAGGCCCCCGCCCCCGTCGCCGCCCAGGGCGCCGCACCCATCGTCGTCATCGGCACCACCCGCGACCCCGCCACCCCCTACGCCTGGTCCGAACGCCTCGCCGACCAGCTCCAGTCGGGCGTCCTGCTGACCCTCGACGGCGACGGCCACACCGCCTACCTCCAGGCGAACCCCTGCATCAGCCGCGCCACCGACCGCTACCTCGTCACCACCGAGCCCCCGAAGACCGGAACCGTGTGCCGCTGAAAACGGGTGCGCAAGCACCCCCCGAGACCCGGTAGACTTCATCCCGCCGTGCCCGCACGGCAAGCCGCCTTAGCTCAGTCGGCAGAGCGATTCACTCGTAATGAATAGGTCATCGGTTCGATTCCGATAGGCGGCTCCACCTCAAAGCCCCCTTGCGATCATCGCAAGGGGGCTTTGCCGTCCCGGACCTACGCCGCCGCCCGTATGCCGCCTCGGTGACGGCAGCCCGAGGCGGCGCCATGCTGCCGGCTTGAACGCGGTTTTCGATACGTCGGCGATATCCGCCCGCTCTTACGATTGAGAGCATGCGTGTGCTGGTTGTCGAGGATGAGCCCTACATGGCCGAGGCCATCCGCGATGGGCTGCGCCTGGAAGCCATCGCGGCCGACATCGCCGGAGACGGCGACACCGCCCTGGAGATGCTGAGCATCAACCCCTACGACATCGCCGTCCTCGACCGCGACATCCCCGGGCCCTCCGGCGACGAGGTCGCCGAACGCATCGTCGCTTCGGGCAGCGGCATGCCGATTCTGATGCTCACCGCTGCGGACCGGCTGGACGACAAGGCCTCCGGGTTCGAGCTCGGCGCCGATGACTACCTCACCAAGCCGTTCGAGCTGCGAGAACTCGTACTGCGTCTCAGAGCTCTCGACCGCAGGCGGGCCCACAACAGGCCGCCGGTGCGGGAGCTCGCCGGCGTGCGGCTGGACCCGTTCCGCCGCGAGGTCTATCGGGACGGCCGGTACGTCGCGCTCACCCGGAAGCAGTTCGCGGTGCTCGAAGTCCTCATGGCCGCCGAAGGCGGTGTGATCAGCTCCGAAGAGCTCCTGGACCGGGCTTGGGATGAGAACGCCGACCCGTTCACGAACGCCGTGCGCATCACGGTATCCGCACTGCGCAAGCGGCTCGGCGAACCCTGGCTGATCGCCACGGTGCCCGGCGTCGGCTACCGCATCGACACGGGACCGGAAGCCGGGAGCGAGGGAGGCGAACGTGGATAGGGCGCCCGGGGTGAGCGTCCGCCTCAAGTTCACTCTCAGCTACGTCGGATTCCTCATGATCGCGGGCGCCTTGCTGCTCGCCGCCGTCTGGGCGTTCCTCCTTCGAGGAAGGTCGAACGGCCTGCATGTCCCCGATCTGTCCGACTTCAGACGCGCCTTCGACCCCAGCAATTTCGGCCCGACCGTCTTCGTCCCGGCCGCGATACTGGTGCTGGGGTTCCTGCTGGTGTTCGGTCTCGTCGGAGGGTGGATTCTCGCTGGGCGGATGCTGGTCCCGCTGACCCGCATCACTGATGCCACGCGGATGGCTGCGAGGGGGTCGCTCTCTCACCGGATCGAGTTGGAGGGGCGCAAGGACGAGTTCCGGGAGCTCGCCGACGCCTTCGACGGCATGCTCGCGCGGCTCGAAGCGCATGTCGCCGAACAGCAGCGCTTCGCAGCCAACGCTTCCCACGAGCTGCGTACTCCACTCGCGATCATGCAGACCATGCTCGACGTCGCTCGCAATGATCCGAGCCGGCAAGGCAATGAATTCGACGAACGCCTCCGCGTCGTCAACGCCCGAGCGATCGACCTGACTGAAGCACTTCTGCTGCTCAGCCGCACCGACCGGCGATCGTTCGCCCGAGAAGACGTTGATCTATCGCTCATCGCGGAAGAAGCCACCGAAACGCTCCTCCCGCTCGCCGAGAAGCATGGCGTCGTCATCGAAACCATCGGGGACATCACCCCGACCATCGGGTCCCACGCGCTCCTGCTGCAGTTGACCACGAATCTCGTGCACAACGCGATCGTGCATAACCTGCCCGAAAACGGCACTGTCGAGGTCAGGACCACTGTCGGTTCCCAGGCTGCCGTGCTCACGGTCGAGAACACCGGCGAGCAGCTCAGCCCGCACGTGGTCTCCACTTTCACCGAGCCGTTCCAGCGCGGCACCGAACGCGTCCGCAGCGACCACGTGGGTGCCGGCCTCGGTCTGGCGATCGCCGAGAGCATCACCCAAGCGCACGAGGGAACGCTCTCGCTCACCCCGCGCGCGGACGGAGGGCTCCGCGTCACGGTACGCCTACCCGCGACAGCTCGGCTGGCCGCGTAGGAAGCGGGACGAGATTTCGGCTTGGCACCCGCGTTGCTCGTAGAAACTGTGCGAGTCCGGCGGGGCATGCGGTGCGGGGCGTCCGGTTCCGTCTCGTAGCCCGGCCACGGCCGTCCCGCTCCCTACACTTGCCGCATGCCGGACACGAAGGACCTCCCCAGGTACCGCGTTCTCACTGGCCCCGACGATGAGGGTTTCTGCCGAAGGGTCAGCGAAGCACTCGATCTCGGTTACGAGCTGCACGGCTCGCCGTCGCTGACGTTCAACGGGGATCGCGTGATCGTGGCCCAGGCGCTCGTCCGACCGCAGCCTTGATGGTCTCTGCCGCCGGTTCGCCGCCAGGGTCGCCGACGGCGGACGTTCAGGCGGCGGTGGAGATCGCGGCCTTGTCGGCGGGTGACGTGGTGCGGGTGCGGGGCAGGAGCAGGTAGGTCAGGCCGAGGCCGGTGAGGCTCAGCACGGCCCCGACCAGTCCGTTCCAGCGCAGCGCGTCCGCGGCCACGAGGAACCCGCCGAGGGCGGAGCCGACGGCGGCGGCCAGGTTGAACGCGCCGACGTTGACGGAGACCGCCAGGTTCGGCGCCGTCCCGGCGTGGTGCAGGATCAGCCCCTGCAGCGGGGCGATGGTGGCGGTGGCGAGCAGACCCAGGCCGAGGACGGCGAGGACGGCGGTCGGCTGCCAGGCGGCGGCGAACGGCATGGCCGCCAGCACGCCGGTCAGGCCGCCGAACACGCCCCGCACGGTCGCGGTCATGGACTTGTCGGTCAGCTTGCCGGCGGCCAGGTTGCCCAGGAAGCTTCCGGCGCCGTAGGCGAGCAGCAGCGCGGAGACGGCGGCCGGGGAGAAGCCGGTGACGCGGATGAGCAGGGGCGCGATGTAGGTGAACACGAGGGCGACACCGGAGAGGCCGACCGCGGTGGTGGCGATGGCCAGCAGCACCGGTTTGCGGCTCACGACGCGCAGCTCGTCGCGCAGGCTCGTGGCCGGCGCCTGCTGCCGGGGGAGCACCAGGGCCAGCAACGCGACGGCAGCCAGCGTGATCGCGGTGAGCACCGCGAACGGGGCGCGCCACCCGGCGGCATGTCCCAGCAGCGACCCCAGCGGAACCCCCAGGAACGTGGCCACGGTGAAGCCGGAGGCCACGGTGGCGATCGCCGAACCGGTCTTGTGGGCGGGCACCACGCTGGTGGCCATCACCAGCGCCATCGCCAGGAACGCGGCGTGGCTGAGCGACGAGACCACCCGTCCGGCCAGCAGCATCGTGAACGTCGGGGCCAGGGCGCTGAGCGCGCTGCCGGCGGCGAACAGCAGCATCAGGCCGATCGCGAGGCCCTTGCGGGGCAGCCGCGCGGTCGCGATGGTCACCACGGGGCCGCCGATCACCACCCCCAGCGCGTAGGCGGTCACCGCCTGCCCGGCGGTGCCCTGCGAGACCCCCAGGTCCGCGCTCACCTCGGGCAGCAAGCCCGCGATCAGGTATTCGGCCGTCCCGACAACGAAGACGCTCGCGCACAAGGCCGCGAGCGTGGCGAAGCTCTTGCTCATGCCGGGACGCTAAACTCTCACATCGATGTGAGAGTCAAGTCGCCAAGGCATCGGTGGAGAGGGCCACGTGCGGATCGGTGAACTGTCCCGCAGGACCGGCGTCCATGAACGGCTGCTGCGCTACTACGAGGAGCAGCAGCTGCTTCGGCCCGAGCGGCGCCCCAGCGGCTACCGCGAATACGGCGAGGCCGACGTGGAGACCGTGCGCCGCATCCGCTGCCTGCTCGCCGCCGGGCTGGGCACCGCCACCATCGCCAAGATCCTCCCCTGCCTGCGGGACGAGGACGAGCGCTTGGTGCCGACCTGCTCCGACCTCCTCGCCGACCTGTGCAGGGAACGCGAGCGGATCACCCAGGCCATCACCGACCTGGAGATCTCCCGGGCCGCGCTCGACACCGTCATCGCCGCCGCCCCCGCCGACGTCGCCGAACGCGCGCTCGGCAAAGCGACGCCCCCGCGGTAACCGCCGCCGCGGTCTGCGGCTTCGTCCGGCCCGACCGGGGCACCGGAGATTCGGTGCAAGGCGACGACATCGACGCCCGCAGTGCAGTTCGGAGCCGGGTATCGCCGAAGGGCAGGTGACCCCGGCTCGTAGCCTCTTCCGATTACTCGGGAGGGGCTTCTTTCGCAGCCGCGTCCGTGTGGCGGGCGCGGGCTTCGCTGATCTCCGCCTCGTGGCGCACGGCCCAGTCGGCCAGCGAGGACAGCGGTTCCAGGAGCGTGCGGCCGAGCGGCGTCAGGCTGTACTCGACGCTCGGCGGCACCGTCGGGTGGACGTCGCGCCGGACGAGCCCGTCGGCCTCCAGGCCGCGCAGCGTGCGGGTCAGCATGCGCTGGCTGATGCCCTCGACGGCGCGGTGCAGCTCGTTGAAGCGGTGCGGGCGGCCGCCGAGCAGGATCACCAGGAGCATGCTCCACTTGTCGCCGATCCGCCGGAACACGTCCCCGACCGGGCACGCGGCCAGCTCGGCGGTGGGCACCGGCCGAGGCAGGTCGTGCGCCAGCACCGAGGGAACACCGGTGTGCGTACCGGACATGAAACTGCCTTCTTTCGTCCTCGGGCCGGGCGATCCATGATCGGAACCGCCGCCTTCGACCCTAAGGAGCGATTCCATGCCGGACCAGCCGTCCAAGAACGTCGTCATCAGCGGCGGCACCACCGGAATGGGACGCGCGGTCGCCCTGGAGCAGTCGGCCAGGGGCAACCACGTCACCGTGATCGGCAGCAACGAGGCGCGGGGACGCGCCCTGCTGGACGAGGCAGCCGACCCGAACATGCGGTTCCTGCGGGCGGACCTTTCCTCGATCGCCGAAAACGAAAGGGTCGTCGCGCTCATTGCCGAGCAGTACCGGGCCATTGACGCGCTCGCGTTGTTCGCCAACCGGGTCAGCCCCAAGCGGAAAGAGACCCCGGACGGGCTGGAGTCCACGTTCGCCCTCTACTACCTGAGCCGCTACCTGCTGGGCGAACGGCTCCGCCCGCTCCTCGACGCCGCTCCGGAGCCCGTGATCATCAACGTGGCGGGCGTCGGCAACACCGCGGGACGGATCCACTGGGACGATCCGCAGTTGACGCGCGGCTACCGGCAGGTGCGCGCGCAACTGCAGGCCGGCCGCGCGAACGACCTGCTCGGCGCGGCCTTCGCCGGCGAGGGGAAGAGCAAGGTCCGATACGTGCTGTACCACCCCGGATTCACGAAGAGCGGGGCCGACGGCCACCCGAGCCCGGTCGTCCGGAACGCGATCAAGCTGCTCGCGCGCTTCTTCGCCCGTCCCGTCGCCGACTCGGTCCGGCCGATCAACGGATGGATCGAGCGGCCTCCCGCGGCCCCGCTCACGGCCGTCGACCGCGGTAAGACCGTCGACCCGTCCATCGAGACCCTGGACCCCGCCGACGCCGCCCGTCTCGCCACGTACACCGCGGAACTGCTCCAGAAGGCGTCGCGGCGGGTCTGAGTTCAGGTAAGCGAGTCGCGGTCGAGGGGTCGGGCCGCGCAGGGAGCGGGTGTTCAGGGAGCGGGCTCCGGGCCGTTCTTGAGTTCGTAGCCGCGCTGCCACAGGAGGCGGGCGGCGCGGCGGGGGTCGGTCTCGCCGGGCCACCAGGACACCTCACGCCAGGTCTCGCTGTTTTCGCCGTGGGAGCGTAGGAGCGCGCCGTCGGCGTGGAGGACGAACCGTCCGAACCCGAAGCCGCGGGACGATTCCTCGTCGTACTCGTACAGCCAGTCCCAGCGGGCGACCTCGACCGCCATGGTCGCGAGCCTCCGGGGCGTCGGGTCAGCGGGCCGGTTCGAGATGATCGCCGAGGATCTTCAGGTGGGTGCCGCGGGCGGCGGCGTGCCGCTCGCGGCCCTCGTCGGTGAGGCGGACGAAGACGCCGCGGCGGTCGTCCGGGCAGATCGTGCGCTCGACCAGGCCGTGCTTCTCGAGCCGGGCGACCGTCCGCGAGAGGGCGCTCTGGCTGAGGTACATGTCGGCGGCGATGTCCTGCATCCGGCGCTTCTCGCAGTTCGCCTCGACGAGCCGGTCCAGCGTCTCGTACTCGCTCATGCTGAGGCCGTGCGCGTCCTGCAGGGCGCGGTCGAGGTTGCACGCCACGGTGTTGTAGCAGGTCGCCAGCGTGCGCCAGCGGCTGACGAGAGCGGCCTCCGACTCCATGGCGCGGATCGTACCATGCGCGCGCATTAGATGCGCCTGCACTTTATGCGTCGACATTTGATGCGCGTGCATGTACTGTCCTTCGGCGTGACCATCACTGAGACCTCACCTGCCTCCGCCGTGCGCGCTCCGGCCGAACAGACCTGGACTCCCCGGCTGTGGGGCGTCCTCGCCGTGCTGTGCGCCGTGTTGTTCCTCGACGGGCTCGACGTGTCCATGGTGGGCGTGGCGCTGCCGTCGATCGGTGCCGAACTCGGGCTGTCGACCACGTCGCTGCAGTGGATCGTGAACGGCTACGTCCTCGGATACGGCGGTCTTCTGCTGCTCGGCGGCCGCACCGCCGATCTTCTCGGCCGCCGCCGGGTCTTCCTCATCGCGCTGGCCGTCTTCGCCGTCGCGTCACTGGTGGGCGGCCTGGTCGACAACGGCGCGCTGCTCATCGTCACGCGTTTCGTGAAGGGCCTCGCGGCGGCGTTCACCGCCCCGACCGCCCTCTCGATCCTGACCACCACGTTCCACGAGGGGCCCGCCCGCAACCGGGCGCTGTCGGTGTTCTCCGTGTTCGGCGCCAGCGGCTACTCGTCCGGGCTGATCCTCGGCGGCCTGCTGACCAGCTTCGGCTGGCGCTGGACGTTCCTGACCCCCGTGCCGCTGGCCCTGCTGGCCCTCGTCGCGGGCATCGCGCTGATCCCCCGGGACCGTCCCGCCGCGGGCGGCGGCCACGACCTCGTCGGCGCGGTGACGCTGACCGGCGGGATGCTGCTCGCCGTCTACACCGTGGTGTCGGCGCCCGAACGCGGCTGGCTGGACCCGCTCACCGTCGTGTCCATCGTCGCGGCCGCGGCGCTCCTCGTCGGGTTCGTCGTCACCGAGAACCGCGTGCGGCACCCGCTGGTCCGCCTCGGGATCCTGCGCATCGGCACGATCGTCCGCGCGAACCTCAGCATCGTCGCGCTGTTCGGGTCGTACCTGAGCTTCCAGTTCATGATGACGCTGTATCTGCAGGACGTCCTGGGCTGGTCTCCCCTCGAGATGGCGCTCGGCCTTCTCCCGGGCGGCCTCATCGTCGCCTTCGGCTCCCCGTTCGTCGGCCGGCTGATCGACCGGTACGGCACCCCGCCGCTGATCATCAGCTCGATGACGTCGCTGAGCCTCGGCTACGTCTGGTTCCTCGCGACCGCGGGGAACGCTCCGCACTACACCGTCACCGTGCTGCCGACGATGATTCTGCTGGGCGGCGGATTCGCGTTCGGCTTCAGCTCGATCATGGCGCAGGCCACGGACGGCATCGACGACTCCGAACAGGGCCTCGCGTCCGGGCTCGTGCAGACGTCCGGGCAGGTCGGCGCGGCGCTGGTCCTCGCCGTCGTCACCGCCCTCGTCGCCGGCGCCGCCCACGAGGGCGGCGACTTCGGCGGCTTCCACCCGGGCGTCAACCTCGTCAGCGGCGTCGCCGTCATCGGCCTCGCCCTCAACCTGATCCCCCTGTTCCGCACGACCCGCGGACCCCGAGCCGCCCGCCCCAGCCGCCCTTGATGGGGAGGGACGAGATGCGGGTCCCGCAGGGACCCGCATCCGGTCTCTCCGGCTGTCCGGTCTTTCCGGCTGTCCGGTCTTTCCGGTCGTCCGGCGGCCCTTCGGCCTTTCTGGCCCCTTTCCGGCCGTCCGGCCCGTTCGGCCGTTTTGGCCGTGTGCGGAGTGAGGTGGACGGTTGGGGTGCGACGGTCGGGTGGTGCCGACCGTCGCGGCGAAGGTGTTATTTCGCTCGTTTCCAGAAGGGGCGGCGAGGGGTGGAGTCGGTGAGGGTTTCGAGGGCGCGGGTCCAGAGGGGCTGGACGTCCGCGTCGGGGGTTCTCGCCAGGGTGCGGAGGTCGTCGCGGAGGGCGGCGAGGGCGGTGGTGTCCTGGGACTGGGCCTCCATGCGCCGGACGATCGATTCGAGTGCGGGGAGCAGGTCGTTCAGGAGGTGGGTGCGGCGGTCGTGGGGGGTGTCGGGGACGGCGCGGAGCCGTTCCAGGGCGCGGGCGATCTCGTCCTTGATGGTGGTGCCGGAGGGGCGGCCTGCGGCGCGTCGGGAGACGGCGCGTTCGACGCCGTAGGGC
>NZ_QHJN01000072.1:0-37829 GCF_003947565.1 Actinomadura sp. WAC 06369
GTCAGGGGCGGGGGCGGGACACGTGCAGTTCGGCGTAGTACCAGCCGTCGGTCTCCAGGCCGCCCGGGTCGATCCCGGCGTCCGCGAGCCGCAGCAGCACGTTCTCGCGCTCCTGCGGCGTGGCGAACCGCCGCTGCCGGAACAGGCCCTCGCTCCGGACGGTCTCGTAGCCGGCCGCGGCGAGCGTCTCGGCGATCGGGGCGAACGGGAACATCCGCAGGACGAAGTGCGCCATCCACGGGCGCCGCGCGCCGCACGCGGCGAGGACGCGGGCGATCGTCCGCTCGGTGACGTAGCCGAGGCAGCCGGTGGAGACGACGAGGTCGGTCTCCGCGAGCAGGTCCCGCTGCGGGCCCGTCGGGTCGTCGCTCTCGAGGTCGGCGTGGACGGCGCCGTCCAGGAACCCGGCGTCGAGCGCGTAGGACAGGGCGTTGCCGGAGGCGTCCAGGCCGATGAAGCGCGCGGGGGCGGTGCGCGCGGCGCGGCCGCTCAGCTCGCGGTCGCGGGCCAGCAGCGCGTCGCGGGTCCGCCGGTGGGCGTCGGCGCCGCTGTAGCGCTCGTACAGCTCGCCCATCGTGATCCCGTATTTCAGCAGCGCCGCGTTGATGCCGTAGGAGCAGCCGATGTCGAGCACGGTCGGGACGGCGACGTTCCGCGCCGCGCGGTACTCGTCGAGCAGCGCGGCGAAGTGCGGGCGGGCGAGCTGGGGGATGCGGTAGTCGAGGTCCCGCAGCGTCGTGAAGTAGGCGCGGGGGTCGGGCTGCGTGTAGATGTGGTCGAGCGAGATCTTTCCGGACGTGTCGACGCGCACGGATCGCGGTCCTTCCTCACGGGGGGCTGGAGGAACGGGCTCGAAGGAGGGGGCCGGCGGAGGGGAGCGGTCAGTCGAGCAGGGCGTCCACCCGGACGGCGCGGCCTTCGGCGGCGTGATGCTCGGGCAGCACGCGGCCGAAGAGCTGCCGGGTGCGGGCCACGCTGCCCACCACCCCCGGGCGCTCGCTGTAGGCGAAGATCGCGGTGTGCCGGGCCGTCGCGCCGCGGACGGCGCTCACCCGGTGCAGCGAGTAGCGCCCCTTGAACAGCTGGAGGTCGCCGGGCCGCAGCGTGAGGCCGCGGACCAGGTGCGCGCCCTCGCCGGTGAGCACGCGCCGCACGTCGTCGAAGTTCTCCGCCTCCGCGGACCTGATGTTCGGGCAGTACTCGAAGACGCCCCCGCCCTCCGCCTCCTGCGTCAGCAGGCTGACCGTGAACTCGTTCGTGTCGAAGTGCCAGGGGTGCTCCATCCCCGGTCGGACGACGTTGAGCACGAGCCCCGACAGCGGGTCGGCCAGCTCGTGCACCTCCGGCAGCCCGAAACAGTTCGCGACGAAATGCCGGAAAAGCGGGTTCGAATAGAGCCGGGGGACGATGTGGTCCGGCGGCAGGCGGTCGCGGGCGACGAACGCGTTCCCCCGCTCGACGGTGAGCCGTCCGGGGTGGCCCTCCGGCAGCGGCGCGTGCACGTCGATGTTGTAGGCGTTCACCGTTTCGACGTCGAAATGCGCGTCCCGTTCGACGGACGCGCATTCGGCCCGGAGCGTCTCCTGCCATTCCGGGCGGACGAAGTCGGGCAGCACGCAGCAGCCGGTCTCCGCCAGTTCGGCCCGGGTCGCGGAGACGACCTCGTCCCAGCGCGCGCTCGCCGGCGCGGCGAGGGGATAGCGTTCGGTGTCGATCGCCCGGTCCGGTTCCGTTGCCGCGCCCATGGACGTCCTTCCGCCTCGGCGAACTCAAGACGGGTTTTAGCACATCCCTTGTATCAATTCACGGTGCACCTTTCTGGGGCGATTTATCAGAAGCTGATGAACGGGGCCGGTGACCTGTGCTTTCGAACGTTCCAAATTGTCGCGGCGGCCGCACCGCCGCACCCGTCCGTGTGTCCCATCTCACGCCGCGTGCACGCCCCGCCAGCCCGGTGGGGGCCCCGCGCGGGGCCGTGTTTTCACAGCGCAGCCGGGTACACGCATCGCGGGACCTGCATCCGAGCGGAAGGGCCGAGCGCGTGGACGGCGGCGAGCGCATGCTGGCGGACCTGCTCGCCGCCAGCCACCTGACGTCGCTGAAGCAGGTCCCCGACGTCGTCGCCGGGCACGCCGCCGCGGTCGGGCTGCACGACATGCGGATCTACATGGTGGACCTGCAGCAGGGCGTGCTCCGCCTCCTGACCGGCCGGGAGACGGACCGCGAGATCGCGGAGGGCGCCGCCGAGGGCGCCGTCCCGGACATCCGGGTCGACGGGACCCTCGCGGGCCGCGCCTTCCAGAGCGTCGTCCCGGTGCGCGGCGGCGACGCCGCCGACGGGCTGTGCCACTGGTGGCTGCCCCTGCTGGACGGGACCGAACGCCTCGGCGTGGTGCGGCTCACCATGGCGGACGACGCCGCGGCCCTGCGGCTCGCCGAGTCGCTCGCGGCCCTCACCGCGCTGATGATCGTCAGCAAGGGCCCGTCGAGCGACTCGCTCGCCCGGCTGGTCCGCACCCGGCACATGACGGTGTCCGCCGAGATGCAGTGGCGGCTGCTGCCCCCGATGACCTTCGCCAACAACGAGATGGTGATCGCCGCCGCGCTCGAACCCGCCTACAAGCTGGGCGGCGACACCTTCGACTACGGCCTGTACGGCGAGATCGTGCACCTCGGCGTGTTCGACGCCATGGGCCACGACACGGCCGCGGGCCTGACGTCCAACCTGGCGGTCGCGGCGTACCGGAACAACCGGGTGGAGGGCGGCGACCTCCTGGAGAACGGGCGGGCCATCGAGGAGGCCCTCGTCGAGCAGGACTCCTCGGGCCGGTTCGTCACCGCGGTGCTGGCCAGCCTGCACCTGTCGACCGGGATGCTCGCGTGGGCCTCGTACGGGCATCCGCCGCCGATCGTCATCCGCGGCGGGCGCTGGGTGACGACCCTGGAGTGCGCCCCGGGCGTCCCGCTCGGCACCGGCCTCGACCTGCCCCCGCGGGTGTGCGAGGAGCAGCTCCAGCCGGGCGACCGCGTCATCCTCTACACCGACGGGGTCGTCGAGGCCCGCGATCCGAGCAAGCGCGAGTTCGGCATCGCCCGGTTCGTCGACTTCATCGTCCGGCACGACGCCGCGGGCCTGCCCGTCCCCGAGACGCTGCGGCGGCTCATCCGCGGCATCCTGGAGCACCACGCCGGACGCCTGGACGACGACGCCACGGTCCTGCTCCTGGAGTGGTACGGGCCGTCCGGCGGGGAGCGGGCGGCGAAACGGTCGACCGGGCTCTGAGACGGCGCCCGCACGGGTCAGCCGCGCAGCGCCCGCATCAGCATCGGGTACGCCTCGTGCAGTTCGCGCTGCCAGTACGGCCACGTGTGCTGCCCGCGGTAGAACCGCGCCGTGACCGGGACGCCGTGGTCGCGGAGCCGGTCGACGAACGCGCGGCCGTGCCGGTGCGTCGCCGCCTCCACCGGGTCGGTGAACGGCCACCCGCCGAGGTCGCCGCGCCGGCCGTCGCCGCTCGCCACCCACAGCCGCACCCCGGCGAGCCGTCCGGCCTGGTCGGTCGGGTTGTGCGCGCGCCAGATCGCGGCCTGGTCGTCGGGGTCGCCCCACACGCGCCGCCAGTCCGTCCCCGGGCAGGACAAGGACGGGCCCCAGCCGATGGAGTCGTCGCCGGGGGTGTGCCCGTCGAGGGTGTGCAGGTAGCCGCTGAAGGCCGCGGCGGCCTCGAACATGCCGGGGAAGCGCGCCGCGTACAGCATCGCGCCGAGCCCGCCCATGGAATTCCCCGCGATCGCCCGCCGCTTCCCGGCGCCGTATTCGCGTTCCAGAATTCCGCGGACCTCGGTCATGTGGAACGTCTCCCAGCGCGGCGGGCCGCCGTCGCCGTAGTTCCACCAGTCGGAGTAGTTCCCGCACCGGCCGCCGTTCGGCATGACGACGATGACGTCCGAGCCGGCGGTGAGTTCCGCGACGTCGGTGTCGCGGGTCCAGGCGGTGTGGTCGTCGACGCCGCCGTGCAGCAGCCACAGCGTCGGCCAGGTGCGGTGCGCGTCCCGCGACCAGCCGTCCGGGACGAGCAGCCGCACCTTCTCGCGCCGGCCCATCGCCGGCGACTCGATGGTGAGGTCCAGGGTGCGGGGGGCGACCCGGGTCTCCGCGACCACCCGGGCGCCGCCCGTCGCGGCGTGCGCGGCGGCGTGCGGCGGGACGCGGGCGGGCGGGGCGGCGAGCGCGGGCGGGGCGGACAGGACGGTCGGGGCGAGGATCGCCGCGCATGCGGCGGCGGCGCTGCGGCGGAACACGGGGGAGCCTTTCGGGAAAAGGAACCTACTCAGAGTAAGTTCCCGTTTCGCCGATCGTGAATGCGGCGCCGGAAAGGCGTATAAAATGCATTGGAGTGTGTTCGGTGCATTTTATACGGTCATGCGAGAGCGCCGGACGCTCGCGGGCGTCCGGCGCTCGATGGGCCGTTGCTGCGCGCGGGGCGGCCGCGCGCACCGGGTCAGGCGTCCGGCACCGGGCCGGCGGCGGGACCCTTGCCGGGGGGCGCGGGCTTGCGGACCGAGCGGACCGCCCACCGCGTCAGGCTCCGGCCGACCGAGTAGAGGATCAGCACGAGCCCGGCGACGGGCAGCACGATCATCAGTGTCTGCAGCAGGGCGATGACCAGCGCCAGCGGGTCGCCGCCGGCCACGGCGTCCTCGATCAGCCGCCGCACCTTCCCCCAGGCGAGCGCCAGCAGCTCGGGCACCCGGTAGGCGATCAGCGAGAGCTGCAGGATCATCACGGGGAACACCGCGAGGACCCAGAACGCGACGAAGACCTGCGGCCAGCGCTTCAGGTCCCGCAGCAGCGCGTCCGGCGGGCGCCGCAGCAGCGTCCGGCGCAGGATCGGCTTGATGTACTTGAACAGGTCGGGGATGCCGGCCAGGTCGGACATGATGTAGTAGCCGTCGAACCGCATGGTCGGCAGGAGCTGCTGCAGGATCTCCAGGTTGACGTAGAGCAGCGCGACCAGGAGCGGCTCGTACCCCGTCTGCAGGTAGAGCAGCGTCAGCGCGACGATGAAGACGCCGTTGAAGTACACGCCGGCCAGGTCGGCGCGCAGCCGCCCGCCCCGGCCGAGCCGGTACGATTCGGTGATGTCGGTGTAGAACGCGGGCCACACCACGTAGATGCCGAACCCCATGACGCCCGGCTTCACGCCCCCGTACCGGCACGCCGCGGCGTGCCCGACCTCGTGGAACGCCACCGACAGCAGCCCCAAGCCCATGATCATGAGGATGCCGACGGGATTGACGATGGTCAGCTGGAGCGCGTCGACGACGGAGCGGGACGTGAACACCCAGACCTCGCTGACGACGAGCGCCGCGAGCACCGGGATGATCGCGAAGGGGCTCAGCAGCCAGGCGAACATCCCGCCGAGCAGCGAGCTCACCGACTCCGGGATCACCGCGACCTTGAACTTCAGCCCGAGGAACGGGTTGGCCTTGACGACCGGCGGCGCGGTGCCGTCGCTGTAGGTGGTGACGCCGAGCGGGGCCAGCTTGCGGTCGACGAGGTAGACGATCTGCTCGCCGGTCAGCCGGGCGCCCGCCTCCCGGGAGGCGGCGTCGGCCACCCGGTCGAGGGCCGTCTCGACGTCGGCCGTCCCGGCCAGGTGCCGGTGCTCGTGCAGCGCCTTGACGACGTGGAACAGCAGCGGCGGGAGCCGGACGAGCTGGCGGTTCGGCAGGCTGACGAGCTGCGGCGGCTCGCGGTAGCCGGAGTTCTTGAACTCTCCGACCAGCTCGGTGCCGTCGGCGAGGGTCGGCAGGGTGAGGACCGCGGGGGGCCCCGCGCCGTCCACGGTCGGGGTCGGGCCCGTGCTCATGGGTTGTCGTGGACGACGGCCGCCGGGACGCACGTCAGCGTGGAGTGCGGCGGCTGGGCGAGCAGCCCGGTGCCGAGCAGCCCGGTGGTGCCCGCGGAGTACGTCGCCTGGCAGGCGTAGAAGACGACCGTGTCGCCGCCGCCGCCCGACAGCGCGAGGCGCTGCGGCAGCACCTCGCCCGTGAGGCGCTCCAGGTCGGCGTAGGTGTATTGCTGAGGGTTCATGAGCTCGCTTTCGGGTCCGTCCGTAAGCAGATGGTCATGGTCGATAAGGGGGAAGGGCTGGCGTACGAACGCCAGCCCTTCCTGTGCAGGCCGAAGCCCGCGATGTCAGAACTGAGGTCAGCCCTGGATCGCGGCCGGCGTGCAGATCTGCGAGTTGGCCGCGGGCACACCGTTGATGATGGTGAGCAGGCCGGTCGCCGGCTGGTTGCTGTTGGAGGAGCAGGCGCTGACGACCGTGGTGTCGTCGCCGTCGTGGCCGCCCAGGTTCAGGTTGGCGTTCTCGTTCTCGTTGCCCCCACCGACGAGAAGGGTGGACAGCACGGCGCGCTCCGGCAGAACCTCGCCGGCGAGCATGTCCAGTTCGGTGTAGCTGAAGGACTTCATGTGGTTCCTTTTCTCCTTGTCAGGCCCGGACTCCAAGGTGGATACCGGTCGTCCCTGTCCCGCTGCGGTTCGCAGCGGTGTAGCTCTACGTATAGCACCCCTCACGGAGAGTGCCAACTCTCAGGGTGATCCTTTCGCTACCGCGTGTCATCGGCTTGTCCGATGCATGACCTTTCCGAGCTGGGTAGGAGGAGGGCGTCACAGCGGTCGGCGAGGGCCTGATCCGCGCGGGGGACGAGGAGAGAGAGCATGGCCGACGGCAGCTTCAGCATCGACGTGGCGGCGATCCGGGAACGCGCCCGGCAGAAGATGGACGCGGGCCCGGTGACCGACGGCTACCGGCGGAGCCCCGAGGAGGTCATCGCCGTCCTCAACGACGTCGTCGCGACCGAGGTCGTCTGCTGGATGCGCTACGCGCAGCACGCGATCAGCGCGTCCGGCATCGACCGGGCCCAGGTCGCCGGCGAGTTCAACGAGCACGCGCACGAGGAGCGCCACCACGCGCTGCGGGCGGCCGAGCGCATCAGCCAGCTCGGCGGGACCCCCGACTTCGACCCCGAGACCCTCGCGCGGCGCTCGCACACCCAGTACCGGACGTTCGAGGACGGCGACCTGCGCGGCATGCTCGAGGAGAACCTCGTGGCCGAGCGCATCGTCATCGAGTCCTACCAGGAGATCATCCGCTGGCTCGGCGACGGCGACGTCACCACCCGCCGCCTGATGGAGGACATCCTCGCGGACGAGGAGGAGCACGCCGACGACCTGATGGACCTCCTCGGGAAGTGACCGGCGACCGTGTCACCCCGGACACGCCGGGTATGCGGGGCGGCATGGAATTCGGATACACGCTCCTGTGCGAGCAGACCCCGCCGAAGCAGCTGGTCACCGACCTGGTGGAGGCCGAGGAAGCCGGCTTCGGCTTCTCGGTCGTCTCCGACCACTACTTCCCGTGGCTGGAGGATCAGGGCCACTCGGCCTACGCCTGGTCGGTGCTCGGCGCGCTCGCCCAGGCCACCCACCGCATCCCGCTGATGACGTTCGTGACGTGCCCGATCATGCGGTACCACCCGGCCGTCGTGGCGCAGAAGGCCGCCACGATGGGCGTGCTGTCGGACGGCCGGTTCACCCTCGGCCTCGGCGCCGGGGAGAACCTCAACGAGCACGTCATCGGCCGCGGCTGGCCGTCGGTGGACGTCCGGCACGAGATGTTCGCCGAGGCCGTGGAGATCATCCGGGCGCTGTTCGGCGGCGACTACGTGAACTACCGGGGCCGCCACTTCACCGTCGACTCGGCGAAGCTGTACGACCTGCCGGACGAACCGGTCCGCATCGGCATGGCGGCGTTCGGCGCCCGCGCGGGACGGCTCGCCGCGCGGCACGCCGACCTGCTCATCTCCGACCAGCCGGTGCCCGACGTCGTCTCCCTCTTCCACGGCGAGGGCGGCGGCGGCAAGCCCGTCTACGGCCAGATCCCGATCGCCTACGGCCAGGACTACGAGGAGTGCAAGCAGCGGGCCCACCGCACATGGAAGTTCTCCGCCTCCGGGTGGAAGGTCATGGCGGAGCTTCCGGGCCCGGTCAACTTCGAGGCCGCGACGAAGACCGTCCGTCCCGAGGACGTGGCGCAGTCCGTCCCGTGCGGGAACGACGTGAACGACTACCTGGAGGCGGTCCAGCAGTGGGCCGACGCAGGGTTCACGCACATCTCGTTCTGCCAGTCCGGGGCCGAGCACCAGAAGGATTTCCGCACCTGGGCCGAGATGGAGCTCCTCCCTGCGCTTCGCGAGCGATTCGGCTGAGACCTGGGAGCCACACCGGGGATGGCTCCCCGGCGTGGCGACCGCCCGGTTCCCGGGTTCGTAGGTTCGGGGCGAACCACGAACCCGGGAGGAAACGTGTACCGGCTGCTCTGCGCCCTCGCCCTCACCACCGCCGGGACGATCGCGCTGGCCGCGTGCGACGTCTCGTTCGCCTCGCTCGGCCCCGCGGACACGCACCGGGACGAGGCGAAGCTGCCGTCCGGCATCGAGGCCGTGCGCGTCGACGTCCGCTCGGGCAGCGTGACGGTGCGGGCCGGCGCCGCGAAGCCGTACCTGCGCCGCACCCTCAAGTACCGGGCGGACCGCCCGGACGGCGCCACCCACCGGATCGAGGACGGCGTCCTGGTCCTCGCCGGCTGCGGGCGCGGGTGCTCGGCGAGCTACACGGTGGACGTCCCGGCGGGCGTCCCGGTGAGCGGCGGCGCCTCCAGCGGCTCCCTGCACCTCCACGGGACCGGTGAGGTGGACGTCACCACCGGCTCCGGTTCGATCCGCCTGGCCGGCGTCACGGGGCCGATCCGGGCGAAGACGTCCAACGGCCGCATCGAGGGGCACAACCTGAAGGCCCGGCGGATCGACGCGAAGACGTCGAACGGCGCCATCACCCTCGTCCCGTCCGTCCCGGCGGACGTCCGCGCCGAGACGTCCAACGGCGACATCACCGTCACCGTCACCGGCGGCCCCTACCGCGTCTCCGCGACCACCGGCAACGGCGACGAGCGCGTCAACGTCCCCACCGCCCCGTCCGCCCCGCGCCGCCTCGACCTGAAGAGCGGCAACGGCGACATCACCGCGACGGCCCCCTGACCGGTCCGGGGCGGTGCTCAGGCCGAGGCTTCGACGGCGGACGGGACGGGCTCGGCGGGTCCGGGCGCGCGGCGGCGCTCCCGCAGGCCGAACGCGGTGACGAACGCCGCGAGCAGGACCGCGCCGAACGGGACGAGCAGGGCCGTCCGCAGCGCGTCCAGCCGGGCCCCCGCCGGTCCGCCGTCACCGAGCGCCGCGACGTGGACCGCCGTCACCGCCGACAGCCCGAGCGCCATGCCGAACTGGATCGCGGTGTAAAGCAGCCCGGCCGCGACGCCGTGCTCGCGCTCGTCCACGCCGATCAGGAACAGGAGCGGGAACATCAGGAGGTAGGCCCAGTCGATCCCGAGCGGCAGGAACAGCCCGTACGCCGCCGCGGCGACGAGGAGCCCGCCGAACAGCACCCGCACGTTGCCGAACCGGTTCACGAGGCGCGGCGTCAGCGTGGGCGCCAGGACGACGTCGGCGCCGAGGGCGAGCAGCGCGAGGCCCGTCTGCCGCCCGCGTGCTCCAGCCGGACGACCCCGTACGCGAGCAGCAGCATCGACCCGGTGACGGCGAACGAGCCCGCGAGATCGAACCCGCCCGTCCGCGGCTCCGGGGAGTGCGGCGCCTTCACCAGCGGGACGGCCGCGGCCAGGATCAGCGCCGCGAGGATCACCGGCGCGAAGAACACCCAGCGCCAGCCGAGCGAGGTGAGCAGCCCGCCCGCGACCAGGCCGAGCGTGAACCCGCCCGCCGCGGTCCCCGCGTAGATCCCGAGCGCCTTCGTCCGCGCGGGTCCGGCCGGGAACGCCGCCGTGACCAGCGCCAGCCCGGCCGGCGCCAGGAACGCCGACGCCACCCCGGTCACGAACCGGGAGACCAGCAGCATCCAGCCCTCGGTGGCGAACCCGCCGAGCCCCGAGAACACCAGGAACACGACGAGCCAGGTCAGGAAGACGCGGCGGTGTCCCAGCAGGTCGGCGGCGCGGCCGCCCAGCAGCATGAAGCCGCCGTATCCGAGCACGTACGCGCTGACCACGCCGCTGAGCATCCCCTCGACAGCCCGAGGTCCGCCCGGATGGACGGCAGCGCCACGTTCAGCATCGCGACGTCGACCCCCCCGAGGAAGATCGCACCGCAAAGCACCATGAGCATCGCCCAGGTGCGTCCGTCCATGCGGACGGCGGATGTGGCCATGACCTCGCCCCTCTCATGACCGGGGGACCGGTTCCCGCCCGCGTCGACTACGAGCTGACGCCGATGGGGGAGACGCTGCACTCGACGATCCGGGCGCTCGTCACGTGGACCGAGGAGCACCAGAACGCGATCGCCGCCGCCCGTTCCGCCTACGACGCGCGCGTCGCCGCCGAGCAGGAGGAGGCCCGCCGGCTGGACGCGGAGCGCGAGGCCGCGGCCCGCGCCGTCCGTCCGTGAATGGCCGTCCGTCCGTGAATGGCACGTTCCCGTTCTCGTTTTACGGCGTAACGCTGCTATTGCATTCTTTGCCAATACTTGCGACTGGGACGTCCGGGACAGTAGTTTCGTCCGCGAGTGAGTAGCGGGCCGGGGCGCGGAGCACAGCACGGCCTGACCGGCTGGGAGCCATCGGCTGCTGGGGAGCCCATGAAGAAGCGTACCGATCGGAAGATCGCCGTCATCGGCACCGCGACGGCCGCCGTTCTGCTGCCCGCCCTGATGGTGGGGCTCGCGCAGGCGGGCGTGGGCGTGCCGGCGAAGGACTCGGAGAACGCGGGGGCGTCGCAGCCCGTGCCGTCCTTCGGCCCGGCGACGCAGCCGGGCGCACCGGGGACGCCGACCGGGCCGGGAGGCTCGCCGTCGCCGACCGCGTCGCCGATCCCCGAGGTGCCGAACCGGCCGATGAGCACCGACCCGTTCAACACGGGCTCCGGCAAGCCGGCCTCGAACGACCCCGACACCAACACGTCGAACCACGGGAAGAAGCCGCACCTGCCGGGCGGCGCCGCCGACAAGCCCAGCAAGTACGCGCCCGCGCCGGACGGCGCGAAGATCACCGGCGTGAAGAAGGTCGGCACGCGCATGTACGACGTTTCCATCGCCTCCCCGGCGCTGGGAACGACGGTCAAGACGCGGCTGCTGCTGCCGAAGGGCTGGAAGGCCGGCGCCAAGCGGTCCTGGCCGGTCGTGTACGCGTACCACGGCGGCAACAACAACTACCAGTCCTGGACCAAGGACTCGCAGATCGAGCAGGTCGTCGCCGACTACGACGCGATGGTCGTGATGCCCGAAGGCGGCTGGCAGGGCTCGTACAGCAACTGGTGGAACGACGGCAAGGGCGGCATCCCGATGTGGGAGACCTTCCACATCGAGGAGGTCATCCCGCTGATGGAGCGCAACTTCCACGCCGGGACGAGCCGCGCCGCGATCGGGCTCTCGTCCGGCGGGCAGGGCGCGGTGACGTACGCCCAGCGGCACACGGGCATGTTCAAGTACGTCGCGTCCTACAGCGGCGCGCTGAACATCACGGCGCCGGGCGTCCCCGCGTTCCTCGTCTCCATCAACAAGGAGGCGGGGACGAAGATCTGGGGCGACCCGATCACGAACCGGAACGTGTGGCGGCAGCACGACGCGACGGTGATGGTCGACAAGCTCAAGGGCGTCGGCGTGTACATCTCGTGCGGGAACGGCGAGCCCGGCCAGTACGACAACCCGAACGCGGCGTTCTGGGACGCCGGGCGGGTCGGCGAGCGGCTCGCCTACCGGATGAACGTCAACTTCGTCGAGGCGGCGGAGAAGGCCGGGGTCCAGGTCACCGACAGCCTGTACGGCAAGGGCATGCACAACTGGAAGTACTGGCGCCCGGAGCTGGCCAAGAGCTTCCCGCTCGTCGCCGGGGCGATCGGCGCGAAGAAGCTCTGACCTGGTGAACGCTTGACCGTGCGCAGGCGAACTCCGCGACGTCGCCCGCGGCGGGATTGGCGTCCGCGTCCGTAGCGTGGACGGCATGGCGGAGGTGACGCGGTACGCGCCGGGGACGCCGTGCTGGTTCGATCTCGTGAGCCCGGACCCGGCGGCGTCCAAGCGGTTCTACGGCGGCCTGCTCGGCTGGACCTCGTACACGCTGACCATCGACACGCTGGGCGACTACGACATGTTCACGCTCGGCGGCGTGAGCGGTCCGACGGTCGGGGGGATGCAGCGGCTCGCCGATCCGGCCCAGCCGCCGTCGTGGACGTGCTACTTCCGCGTCGAGAGCGTGGAGGGGGCCGCGCGGCGGATCGAGGCGGCGGGCGGGGTCGAGCTGCTGCCGCCGACGGGGATCGCCAACCTGGGGCGCGTCGGCATGTACAGCGACTCCCAGGGGAGCGACTTCGCGGTCTGGGAGCCGCGCGACGTGGAGGGCGCGGACGTCGCGGGGGAGCCGTCGGCGCTGTACTGGGCGGAGCTGGCGGCGTACGAGGCCGAGTCGGCGCGGCGCTTCTACGGCGCGGTGTTCGGGTGGGAAGCGGCGGACCGCGGCGACCGCACGGGCTGGCGGGTCGGGCCGCGGCCGGTGGCGAGCCTGGTCCCGATGGACGAGAAGCGGCCGGGCGGCTGGATCCCGTACTTCCGGGTCGCCGACGTCGACGCCGCCGCGCGCCGGGGCGCCGAGCTGGGCGCGCGCGTCGCCGTCCCCCCGCGGGACGCGGCGGCGGGCCGGGTCGCGGCCGTCGTGGACCCGCTGGGCGCCTGGCTGGCGATGATCGCCCCGGACCGAGTTGGCGAAGGCTTGCCCGGGGCCGGGTGAAGTCCTCGCGGTCGCCTCGGGCGCGATTGGCGTCCCCGTTCGTAGCGTGGAACCCATGTCTGCAGTGGAGGGCCTCCGATGCCCGAGGTGACGCGGTACGAGCCGGGGACGCCGTGCTGGATCGACCTCGCGAGCCCGGACCCCGGGACGTCCAGGCGCTTCTACGGCGACCTGTTCGGCTGGTCCTCGTACACGCTGTCCGTCGAGCAGGCGAACGACTACGAGATCTTCACGCTCGGCGGGGCGGACGGGCCGTCGGTCGGCGGGATGCAGACGCTCGCGGATCCCGCCCAGCCCCCGTCGTGGACGTCCTACTTCACCGTCGCGGACGTCGACGCCGTCGCGCGGGCGGTCGTCGCCGCGGGCGGGCGGGAGCGCCTCCCGCCGAGGGAGTTCGCCCACGTGGGGCGGACGGCGATGTTCACCGACTTCCAGGGGTCGGACTTCGCCGTCTGGCAGCCCCACGGGGACGAGCTGCGGGGCGCGGAGGTCGCCGGGGAGCCGTCGACGATGTACTGGGTGGAGCTGGCGACCC
This sequence comes from Actinomadura sp. WAC 06369, assembly GCF_003947565.1. Lineage (NCBI taxonomy): Bacteria > Bacillati > Actinomycetota > Actinomycetes > Streptosporangiales > Thermomonosporaceae > Actinomadura > Actinomadura sp. WAC 06369. The sequence continues at coordinate 13,395 of NZ_QHJN01000072.1, forward strand.
GGAACGTCGAGAAGGCCCGGCGGTTCTACGGCGAGGTCTTCGGGTGGCGCGCGTCGGAGCGCCGCTACTACCGCGACTGGGTCTACACGATCTGGAGGGCGGGCGTCCGGCCGGTGGCCGGGCTGGTGCACATGGACGCGACGTGGCCGGCCGAGTGGCCGGGCGACTGGGTCCCCTACTTCGAGGTCGCCGACGTCGACGCCGCGGCGGAGCACGCGGGCGAGCTGGGCGCGACCGTCACCGTGCCGCCGGACGACATCGAGCCCGGCCGGTTCGCGGTCGTCATGGATCCGACCGGGGCGCGCGTCGGGCTGATCAGCCCGCGCCGCGCGCGGTAGCGGGGGCCGATCGCCCCGGGTCGGGGCTTCCGGGGGCGACCGCCGGGGCGGGCGGCGTCCGTCCGGTGGTTCGACGGGCGGACTGCGGGCAGCCAGACCGGATGCAGTTCGGGGAAGCGGTGCGGCGCCTGGCGCCGCGGTCGGACCGGCGGTCCTGGGAAGACCGGATCAAGATCACGGTGAAGGGCGTCGTCGCGGCGGTCGGCGCGTGGTTCATCGCGAAGTACCTGGTGGGGCACGCCGTGCCGTACTTCGCGCCGCTGGCGGCGCTGCTCGGGGTGTACCCGACGGTGGCGCGGTCGGTGCGGGAGAGCATCGGCTACGCGGCCGGGTTCCTGGTGGGCGCGGGCATCGCGATCCCGGTCGGGATCCTCGTCGGCCCGAACGCCGCGGGGATCGCCGCCGTCCTGGTGGCGGGGCTCCTGCTGTCGAGCTGGCGCGGGTTCGGGAGCCAGTCGTCGCAGGTGGCGTTCACGGCGCTGTTCGCGCTGCTGGTCGGCGGCGACCGGGTGGTCGAGTACGTCCATCCGCGCCTGTACGACGTCGGGGTGGGGCTCGCGTTCGGGCTGGTCGTGAACCTCCTGCTGTTCCCGCCGCTGTACCTGCGGCGCGGCGAGTACGCGGTCCGGCAGGTGCGGGACGTCCTGGCGGAGGCGTTCGAGGCGCTGGCGGACGGCGTCGCGGACCAGGACGAGGACTGGCGCGGCCGGTGGGACGAGGCGGAGCCGCGGCTCGGCTACGTCGTCGACCAGGCGCGGTTCGCGGTCGACCAGGGCCGGGAGAGCCTGCGCGGGAACCCCCGGGCGCGGCTGTGGGGGTTCCGGCTGCGGCCGCGGATGGCGGACCAGTGGGGGACGCCGCGGCAGATGACGACGCTGGAGCACGCGGCGGCCGACCTGCGCTCGATCGCGGGGACGCTGCGGGAGGCGACCGAGGGGGAGAGCGGGGAGCTGCGCCTCGGCCGGGCGTTCCGCGCGGACTACGCCGGGCTGCTGCGGGCCCTCGCCGAGATCGTCCGCTGCGAGTCGGGCGAGTCGGTCGCGGCGGCGGACGACGCCCGGGCGCGGGCCCGCGATCTGCAGGACCGGCTGGAGCGCTCGTTCGGGGAGGCGGGGGCGGAGATGCCGGGCATCTGGGACCCGCGCCGGGAGCTGCTGCGGCTGTCCGGCCTCACCCTCACCGCACTGTCGCCATAATTGTTGACAATTTCGGTTACAGGGTCGAATGTAGGGCTCCATGAGCACTGCGAACCCCTCCGGCCCCCTCCTCGTGATCAGCGCCCACGCCGGCGACTTCGTCTGGCGCGCGGCCGGCGCCATCGCCCTGGCCGCCGAGCGCGGCGACCGCGCCAAGGTCGTGTGCCTGAGCTACGGCGAGCGCGGCGAGTCCGCGCGCGCGTGGCGGGAGGGCAAGGGGCTGGACGAGATCAAGAAGATCCGCCGGGCCGAGGCCGAGGCCGCCGCCGCGGAGCTGGGCGCGGAGATCGAGTTCCTCGACGCCGGCGACTACCCCCTGGTCGAGAGCCACGAGCTGGTGGACCGGCTGGTGCGCGTCTACCGCGAGGTCGAGCCGGCGGTCGTCCTGACCCACCCCCTCGCCGACCCCTACAACGGCGACCACCCCGCCGCCGCCCGGATGGCGCTCCAGGCGCGGGTGCTGGCGCAGGCGATCGGGTACGACGCGCCGGGCGAGCCGCTGGGCGCCCCGCCCGTCTTCTTCTTCGAGCCGCACCAGCCCGAGCAGTGCGACTTCAAGCCGAACGTGCTGCTGGACATCACGCCGGTGTTCGAGCGCAAGCGGCGCGCGATGGAGTGCCTGCCCGCGCAGCGGCACATGTGGGACTACTACACGGCGCTCGCGAAGCGGCGCGGCGTCCAGCTCAAGCGGAACGCGGGCCCGAACCTCGGGCTGCCCGTCGACACCATGGCCGAGGCGTACGTCCGGCTGTACCCGCAGACCACGCGGGAGCTGGCATGAGGACGGTCGTGGTCACCGACCCGCCGCGCGCCGACTTCGCGCAGGTGGACGTGCTCGCCGCGTTCGGCGTCGCGACGGTGCACGAGGCGCTCGGCCGCACCGGGTACCTCGGGCCCGGCCTCCGCCCCGTCCACCTCGGCGCGCGGATCGCCGGGACGGCCGTGACGGTGCTGTCGTGGCCCGGCGACAACCTGATGATCCACGTGGCCGTGGAGCAGTGCCGTCCCGGCGACGTCCTGGTCGTGGCGACGACGTCGCCCTCCACGGACGGCATGTTCGGCGAGCTGTTCGCGACGGCACTGCAGCACCGGGGCGTGCGGGGGCTGGTCATCGACGCGGGCGTGCGGGACGTCGCGGAGCTGCACGCGATGGGGTTCCCGGTGTGGTCGGCGGCGGTCAGCGCGCAGGGCACGGTGAAGGCCACGCCCGGCGCCGTGAACGTCCCGGTCGCGATCGGCGGTCAGGTCGTCCGCCCCGGCGACGCGGTCGTCGCGGACGACGACGGCGTCCTGTGCGTCCCGCAGGGGCGCGTCGCGGAGGCGGTCGCCGCGGCCCGCGCCCGGGAGGAGAAGGAGGAGGCGACGCGCGCCGCGTTCCAGCGCGGCGAGCTGGGCCTCGACCGGTACGGGCTGCGCGACCGGCTCGCCGGGATGGGCATCGAGTACGTCACGCACGCCGAGTACGAGGCGGAGCTCGCGGCCGAGGGCGGGACGGGCGCGTGACCGGCCGCGTGACCGGCCGCGTGACCGGGGACGGCGGGGTGCGCTGCATGCTGATGCGGGGCGGGACGTCGAAGGGCGCGTACTTCCGCGCGGACGACCTGCCGTCCGACCCGGCCGAGCGCGACGGCCTGCTGCTGCGCCTCATGGGCGCCCCCGACCCCCGGCAGATCGACGGGATCGGCGGCGCCCACCCGCTGACCAGCAAGGTCGCCGTCGTCTCGCCCTCGGCGGACCCGGCCGCCGACGTCGACTACCTGTTCCTCCAGATCGGCGTGGACGAGGCGACCGTCTCCGACCGGCAGAACTGCGGCAACCTGCTCGCCGGGGTCGGCCCGTTCGCCGTCGAGCGGGGCCTCGCCGCGGCGCGCGGCGCGGAGACGGCCGTCCGGATCCGGATGCTGAACTCCGGGAGCGTCGCCACCGCGACGTTCCCCACCCCGGGCGGGCGCCCCGCGTACGCGGGCGGCACCGCGATCTCCGGCGTGCCCGGGACGGCCGCCCCGATCCTGCTCGACTTCGAAGGCACCGCGGGCTCGGCCACCGGCGGCGCGCTGCTGCCCACCGGACGCGTCCGCGACGTCGTCGACGGCGTCGAGGTCACCCTCATCGACAACGGGATGCCGGTCGTGGTCGCCGCCGCCGCCGACTTCGGCGTCACCGGCGACGAGCCGCCCGCCGAGCTGGAGGACCGGCTGCGGGACCGGATCCAGTCGCTCCGCCTGCGCGCCGGGGAGCTGATGGGACTCGGGGACGTCGCCGGCGCGTCCGTCCCGAAGACCACCCTCGTCGCCCCGCCCCGCGCCGGCGGGACGATCGCCACCCGCACGTTCATCCCGCTGCGCGCCCACACCTCCATCGGCGTGCTGGGCGCCGTCACCGTCGCGACCGCCGTGCTCATCGACGGCGCCGTCGGCCACGACCTGGCCCGGCCGCCCGCGCCCGGCGCGCCGCTGGGCATCGAGCACCCCACCGGGCGCCTCGACGTCGACGTCCGGCTCGGCGCGCCGCCGGACGGCCCGGACGGCCCGGGCGGCGGCGTCCCGGCCGTCCGGCGGGCCGCGATCGTCCGGACCGCCCGCAAGCTCTTCGACGGCACCGTCTTCCCCCGACCCCCAGGAGACCCCCATGGCACCTGACCGCTCGCCCGCCCACGAGATCGCGCACGTCGGCCACGTCGAGCTGCTGACGCCCGAGCCGGAGAAGAGCCTCTGGTTCTTCACCCGCGTCATGGGCCTCACCGAGAACGGCACCGAGGGCGACTCGGTCTACCTGCGGACCTGGGACGACTACGAGCACCATTCGCTGAAGCTCACCGCGCACACCACGTCCGGAATCCGGCGGGTCGGGCTGCGGACGTCCTCGCCGGAGGCGCTCGACCGGCGCGTGCGGGCGATCGAGGACGCCGGGCTCGGCATCGGCTGGCGCGACGGCGACCCCGGCCTCGGCCCCACCTACGTGTTCCGCGACCCGGACGGGCACGAGCTGGAGCTCTACTGGGAGTCGGAGTGGTACGAGGCGCCGCCCGAGCTGGCGCCGTCGCTGAAGAACCAGGCGCAGGCGTACCCGGCGCTCGGGGTGTGCGTCCGGCGGCTCGACCACGTCAACTTCCTGGCCGCCGAGGTCGAGCCGAGCACCGGCGTCCTGCGGGACGTCCTGGGCGCGCGCCCCACCGAGCAGATCAGGCTCGACGACGGGACGATCGCCGGCCGCTGGATGACGTTCACGAACAAGTCGTACGACATCGTGTACACGCGGGACCGGACGGGCAGCCGCGGGCGGCTGCACCACATCGCGTTCGCGACCGACACCCGCGAGGACATCCTCCGCGCCGCCGACATCTTCCTCGACAACGGCGTGTTCATCGAGACGGGCCCGCACAAGCACGCCATCCAGCAGACGTTCTTCCTGTACGTCTACGAGCCGGGCGGGAACCGGGTCGAACTGTGCAACCCGGGCGCCCGGCTGGTCCTCGCGCCCGACTGGCGGACGATCACCTGGACGGAGGCCGAACGCGCCAAGGGCCAGGCGTGGGGCCTCCAGACCATCGAGTCGTTCCACACCCACGGAACGCCCCCCGTGGCCTGACCCGGCGCGGGGACGGGTCGTCCCCGCGCCCGGCGTCACCGCGCCGCGGCCAGCCGCTCCAGCAGGTCGCGGCTCGCCGCGGCCATCGCGTTCGGCACCCCCAGCTCGTCCAGCATGTCCGCCGCCGCGCGCATCTCGGCGGCCCGCCGGACGGCGTGCCGGTGCGTCCCGTCGACGAGCCGGTCCACGGTCGGCTCGCCGGCGCGGACCAGCTCCTCGACGATGTTGCCGCGCAGCCAGTCCGCGCACCCGGCGGCCCGCGCCGCCTCCAGCGCCTCCACGACCGACGCCGCCAGGCCCTTGAAGAACACGCTGCGCAGCAGCTTGCGCCCGGCCGCGGCGCCGGCCGGCGCCGGACCCGACTCCCCGGCCAGCACCTCCACCGCCGCGCCGAGCGGCCCGAGCAGCGCCGCGACGTCTCCGGCCGCGTCCCCGCAGGCCAGCATGGGGGTGCGCAGGCCGCGGCCGGGCACCGGCGCCATGACCGCCACGTCCGCGAACCGGACGCCGCGCGCCGCCGCGAGACCGTCCAGCTCCCGCTTCAGGCTCGGCGGGCCGGTGTTCAGGTCGGCCCAGACCGCGCCGTCCGCGAGCCCGGCGGCCGCGTTGCGGAACGCGTCCACGGCGTCGTGGGCGCTGTTGACGCTCAGCACCAGCGCCGCCCCCGCCGCGGCCTCCGCCTCGCCCGCCGCACCGGCCACGCCGTCCGGCGCGGGCACGGCCGGGTCGTAGCCGCGGACCCGCGCGCCCGCCGCGACCAGGTCGCGGGCGAACGCGCCGCCGGCCTCGCCGAGGCCCAGAACCGTGATGATGGGCTCGCCGGACATGTGACCTCTTCCCTCGTGTTCCCTCGCGGGCCGCTCGTGGGCCGCCCGTGCTCGCCGCGTGCTCGCCGCGTGCCGCGCGTTCCCGGCCGGGGCGCAGCGGGCTCATGTCCGGATAGGCTAAGTCATCAACAAAATTGGCGACAATCCTGGAGGGCCTGTGCCGGAGTCCCGCCCGCCCGCCCCGGTGGCCGCCCGCATCCGGGAGGCGATCCTCGCCGGCGAGTTCGTCCCGAACCAGCGGCTCATCGAGGCCGACCTGTCCGACCGCTTCGGGGCCGGACGCGCCGCCGTGCGCGCCGCGCTGCTCGAACTGGCCAACGAGGGCCTCATCGAGCGCGTCCAGAACCGCGGCGCCCGCGTCCGCGCGGTGTCCCTCGCCGAGGCCATCGAGATCACCGAGGTGCGGATGGTGCTCGAGGGGCTGTGCGCCGCCAAGGCCGCCGAGCGCGCCACCGACGCCGACATCGCCGAACTGCGCGAGATCGGCGAGGGCATGCGGGCCGCCGTCGCGTCCGGCGACGTGTTCGGCTACTCGGGCCTGAACCAGCGGCTGCACGCGCGCGTCCGCGGGATCAGCGGGCAGGGCACCGCCTCGGACGTCCTCGAGCGGCTCCGCGCGCAGAACGTCCGGCACCAGTTCCGGCTCGCGCTGCACCCCGGGCGCCCGCAGACGTCCCTGCCCGAGCACCTCGCCATCATCGAGGCCATCGCCGCCCGCGACCCGGCCGTCGCCGAACGGGCCGCGCGCGCCCACCTGGAGAGCGTCCTCGAAACCCTCCCGAAGGTGCTGCCCGAAGAGAACCGCTGACGGGTCCGGACGCCCGGAAAACCCTTCGCCTTCCCTTCCTCCGCGCGGTTACGGTCACGGGGCCGCGATGCGGCGTATCCGCATGCGCGGCAGGTCGTCGTTCCCGAGACCCGGAGGAGGGCAGATTTCGATGACCACAACGTTCCTGGGTGCGGCCGGTGTTCGGAACATCGGGATCATGGCCCACATCGACGCCGGGAAGACCACGACCGCCGAGCGCATCCTGTTCTACACCGGCGTCTCGCACCGCATCGGCGAGGTGCACCACGGCGCCGCCGCCCTCGACTTCCTGAAACAGGAACGCGAGCGCGGCATCACCATCGGCTCCGCCGCCACGACCTTCCACTGGTCCGTGGACGGCGCCGACCACACCGTCAACCTCATCGACACGCCCGGCCACGTCGACTTCATGATCGAGGTCGAGCGGTGCCTGCGCGTGCTCGACGGGGCCGTCACCGTGTTCGACGGCGTCGCCGGGGTCGAACCGCAGTCGGAGACCGTGTGGCGGCAGGCCGACCGGTACCGCGTGCCGCGCGTCTGCTTCGTCAACAAGCTCGACCGCGCGGGCGCCGACCTCGCCCGCTGCACGGGCATGATCGCCGACCGGCTCGGCGCCGTCCCGCTCGTCCTGCAGCTGCCCATCGGCGCCGAGGCCGGGTTCGCCGGCGTCGTCGACCTGGTCGGGTTCCGCGCCCACGTGTGGACGGACGAGGCGTACGAGGTCACCCGGGTCCCGGACGACCTCGCCGACGAGGCGCGCGCGTGGCGCGCCCGGCTCGTCGACACGATCGCCGAGCACGACGACCCGTTCCTTGAGCAGTGCCTGGAGGGCGAACCCACCCACGAGCAGATCCACGCCGCGATCCGCCGGCTGACGATCCGGAGGGACGACGTGACCGTGACGCCCGTCCTCTGCGGCAGCGCGTTCAAGAACAAGGGCGTGCAGCCGCTGCTGGACGCGATCGTCCGGTACCTGCCGTCCCCACTAGACGCGGGCGGGGTCGCGGGCGGGGGCGCGGGCGACGTCTCCGACGAGGCCCCGCTGGCCGCGCTCGTCTTCAAGATCACGAGCGACCGGCACCTCGGGCGGCTCGCGTACGTCCGCGTCTACTCCGGCCGGCTCGAGTCCGGCGCCGCGGTGCTGAACAGCGTCAAGGGCCGCCGGGAGCGGATCGGCAAGGTGTACCGGGTGCACGCGGCCGAGCGCCGCGAGATCGGCGCCGCCGGGGCGGGCGACATCGTCGCGGTCATGGGGCTCAAGCAGACCACGACCGGCGAGACCCTGTGCGCCGAGGCGCACCCGGTCGTCCTGGAGTCCATGGACGTCCCCGAACCGGTCATCGAGGTCGCGATCGAGCCCCGCTCGTCCGCCGACACCGACCGGCTCGGCGCCGCCGTCCGGCGGCTCGCCGAGGAGGACCCGTCCTTCCGCGTGCGCGCCGACGCCGAGACCGGCCAGACCGTGATCGGCGGGATGGGGGAGCTCCACCTGGAGATCCTCGTCGACCGGATGAAGGAGGAGTTCGGCGTCGAGGCCGCCGTCGGACGGCCCCGCGTCGCCTACCGCGAGACCATCCGGCGCCCGGTCGCGGACGTCGAGTACCTGCACCGCAAGCAGACGGGAGGGAGGGGCCAGTACGCGAAGGTGAAGATCTCCGTCGAGCCGATCGCGGACGGCTACGAGTTCGTCAACCGCGTCACCGGCGGCCGCGTCCCGAAGGAGTTCGTCCCGTCGGTGGACGCGGGCTGCCAGGAGGCGATGGGCGCGGGCGTCCTCGCGGGCCACGAGCTGACGGGCGTGCGCGTCACGCTCCTCGACGGAGACTTCCACGTCACCGACTCGTCCGAGGCGGCGTTCAGGACGGCCGCCGCGCACGCGTTCGCGGCGGCGGTCCGGCGGGCGGCGCCCGTCCTGCTCGAACCGGTGATGTCCGTCGAGGTCACCACCCCGGAGGAGCACATGGGCGCGGTCATCGGCGACCTCAACGCCCGCCGCGGCCGCGTCGAGGGCACCGGCGAGCGCGGCGGCGCCCGGGTCGTCCGCGCCCTGGTGCCGCTGGCGGAGACGTTCGGGTACGTCGGCGACCTGCGCGGCATGACGTCCGGCCGCGCGGTGTTCGCGATGGAGTTCGACTCGTACGCCGAGGTCCCGGCGCACATCGCGGCCGACCTCGTCTGACGGCCGACCCGGTCTGACGGCCGAGGGGTGCGGGGGTGCTTCCCCCGCGCCCCTCGTGCGGTCTCGGGGGCGGCGGGGGCGTGCGGTCCGCCGTCCGACGGGTCCCGTAGTGTGACCGCGAAGTCGCATCACGGGAGGAGTCCGGATGGACGAGGAAATGCGGACCAACACGGCGGCCTGGGAGCAGACCGTGCGGTCGTCCCTCGAGCTCGCCGCGACGCTCGACGCCGCCGACTGGGACCGTCCGACCGAATGCCCGGGGTGGACGGTCAAGGACCAGTTCTCCCACCTCGTCGGCATCGAGCGGTCCCTGCTGGGCGACCCCGAGCCGGACGTCGCCGTGCCCGCGTTCGACCACCTCCGCAACGACTTCGGCAAGGCCCTCGAGGTCGCCGTGCACGCGCGCCGCGCCGTCCCGGGCCCCGAGGTCGCCGCCGAACTCGCCGAGGCCCTCGACCGGCGCCTCGCCCAGCTCCCGACGATCGACCCCGAGCAGCCCATCCCCCTGCCGAACGGCAGGGAGGGCACCTACAAGCGGTTCATGGCGTTCCGCGCGATGGACTGCTGGACGCACGAGCAGGACGTGCGGCGCGCGGTCGGCCGTCCGGGCAACCTCGACGCGCCCGCCGCGCACTGCCTGTGGAGCATCCTCGGCCCCGGTCTGCCGATCGTCGTCGCGCGCCGCGCGAAGGCCGAGCCGGGCGCGTCCGTCCTGTTCACGATCACCGGCCCGCCGTCCTTCCGCGCGGCGTACACCGTCGGCCCCGACGGCCGGGCCGTCCCGGCGGACCCCGAGCCCGCCGGGTTCACCGCCGAACTCGCCATGGACCTCGAGACCTACGTGCGGCTCGCCGCCGGCCGCTGCACGGCGGACGCCGTCACGGTCGGGACGAAGGGCGACGAGGACCTCGCCGCCCGCGTCCTCGCCGCCATGTCCCTGACCCCCTGACCGGCGCCTATCCGGCCGGGAAGGCGGAGGTGAGGAGGGCGGGGGACTCCTCGCGGCCGTCCAGGACGCGGTTGGTGCGGGTGACGGCCCGCCAACCGGCCGGGGTGCGGCGCAGCGTCCAGCGGTTCGCGGTCGCGCGGCGCAGCACGAAGCCGTCCGGACCGTTGACGATCATGAGCGTGTAGCCGACGGCGACGGCCTCGTCGCCGTCGACGGTGACGTGCGGCGGGCCGACGAAGTGGGCGCAGCCGCCCGCGATCCAGCGCCGGTGGTTCTTCGACCGCACCATCGCGTCGATCTCGGCGGGGCCGGTCATGAGGAGTTCGTCGACGTCGTAGACGCCGTCGTCGTCCCACAGCGCGGCGACCTCGGGGGCGCGGCCGCTGTCGACGAGGGGCCCGTAGGACAGGATCAGCCGGGTGATCTCGCGCTCGTCCTCCAGGGCGCGCAGCCGGGACTCGAGGGCGGCGAGGCGGTCGTCGTCGGGGCCGGTCGCGGTCATCGGACGTCTCCGAAGGTCAGGCCGCAGTCGAGCTCGCGCAGGGCGGCGAGCTGCTCGCGGTAGTGGTCGGGGGAGTCGGACACGAGGCGGACGCCGGCGACGGTGGCGCCCGCGTCCCGCAGGCGGACGAGGGCCGCGGCGGCGGCGCCGGGGTCCCGCACCGGGTCGAGCGGGCGGGACGGGGCGAGGACGACCTCGAAGCCGGCGGGGACGTCGGCGTCGGCGAGCATCTTCGCGAGGTCGTCGAGGGCGATCCCGAACGGGACCCAGCCGTCGGCGTTCAGGGCGCGGCGGAGGGACCGGGCGGTGCGGCCGCCGATCCAGATCGGGACGTGCTCCTGGACGGCGTGCGGTTCGACCACGAAGCCCGAGAAGTCGTAGTGGGTGCCGTGGTACTCCGGCGTGCGCCGGGACAGGGACGCCTGGAGCGCGGCCAGCGCGTCGTCCGCGCGCGCGCCGCGTCCGCTGAAGGGCGCGTCGAGCAGCTCGAACTCCTCCTGGAGGCTGCCGACGCCCAGGCCGAGGGTGAGGCGGCCGCCGCTGACCGCGTCGAGCGTGCCGTAGCGCTTCGCGATGGCGAGGGGGTGGTGGTAGCCGAGCACCAGGACCTGGGTGGCGAGGCGGATCCGGGCGGTGCGGGCGGCGAGGTAGCCGAACGTGGCCAGGGGGTCCCAGTAGACGCCGCCGCGCTGCTCGGCCGCCTCGGCGGGGACGGCGACGTGCTCGCTGCACGTGACGTGGTGGTAGCCGAGGCGGTCGGCCGTCTCGGCGATCCGGGCGATCTCGTCGATGCCCGCGGTCCGCTCCCAGGCGGCGTGCCCGGGCGGCGGCTGGGCCACCACGGGCGTGACGATGCCGACGCGCATCCAGGGACTCCCTTCGGTAGGAATGAGTTCTAGTTCCGGGGCGGTCACGGCCTCCGGCCTGCCACCGGTTCTACACGATTGCCTGACCTGGTCTTACGTGACCCCTTCCGTTGCCACCCAGCGCTTGCTACATTCCACTTAACAAGAATTCATTTCAGTCTTGTGCCCTGGGAGGTGCGATGGCCGAGCTCATGGCGCCCGGACGGCGGGAGACCCCGCCGTCGATGGTCGAGCGGATGACCCTGATCCTCGACGCGTTCAACGGACCGTCCGCCCGCCTGACCTTGGAGGACGTCGCGCGCCGCACCCGGCTGCCGCGCTCGACGGCCCACCGGATCCTCGACCAGCTCGTCCGCCAGCGCTGGCTGTCGCACCACTCGTACGGGTACGGGCTCGGCCAGCGCGCGCTCGGGCTGGGCGGCCGGGACGGCGGGCACGGCAAGATCCGCGAGGCGGCGGCGCCGCTGCTGCACGAGCTGCAGGTCACCACCGGCCTGGTCGCGCACCTCGCCGTGCTGGACGGCGCCGAGGTCTTCTACCTGGACAAGCTCGGCGGCCGGCTCGCCACCTCCGTGCCGTCGCGGGTCGGCGGCCGGGCCCCGGCGCACTCCACCGCGCTCGGCAAGGCGATGCTGGCGTGGCTGGAGCCCGAGCAGGTCGACGCGCTGCTCGGCCCGGAGATCGCCCGGATGACCAGCCGGACGATCGGCGAGCTGGGCACGCTGCACCAGGAGCTGCACCGGATCCGGCAGCGGCGCGGGCTGGCGTTCGAGCGCGGCGAGTCGTTCCCCGGCATCGCCTGCGTGGCCGCCGCGATCCGCGGCGCCGAGGGCCCGGTCGCGGGCATCTCGCTGGTCGGCGACGTCCGCGCGCCGCTGGAGAACGTCGCGCCGCTCGTCGTCACCGCGGCCCGCGAGGCGTCCCAGGTGCTGTTCCCCGGCTCGGCCCCCGCCCGGCACGACGGCGCCGGGAAGGGGACGGCCCGCGCGCGGAAGCCCGCGGGGGACCGGTCGTCCGACCGGGACTGCTGGTCCGCCGAGACGATGAACCGGCTGCTGGCCGTGGACGGCCGCGGCGACTGGATGTGACCCGGGCGGGCGTGGCGTCACATCCATCCCCACTGGCCCGCCCACCAGGCGTCCGGCGCGTCGAGCGCGCCCGGGTCCTCCGGCTCGTCCACGCCGAACCGGCTCCGGAAGAAGATCATCGGACGGTCGAGGCGGTCCTCGGGCCGCTCCACCGCGAGCACGCGGCCGATCACCACGTCGTGGTCGCCGGCGCGGTGCACGTCGTGCACCTCCGCGTGGACGGCGAGCAGGACGTCCCGCAGCGCGGGCGTCCCCCACGGCGAGACGTCCCAGTCGAGGTCCTCGAACTTGCGGCCCCGGCTGGACCCGAACCGCTGGCACAGGTCGCGCTGGTCCTCGCCGAGCACGTTGACGCAGAACCGCCCGGCGGCGCGGATCCGCGGCCAGGACCGGCCGCGCCGGTCGGCGCAGAACAGGACCAGCGGGGGCTCCAGGGAGACCGACGTGAACGACTGGCAGGCGAAGCCGGTCGGTTCGCCGCCGTCGATCGCGGTGACGACGGTGACGCCGGTGGCGAACTCCGACATCGCCCGGCGGAAGTCGGCGGGGTCCGGCCCGGCGGCGGGCTGGGCGGCGGGCTCGGTGTGCGGCGGCGTGCTGAGCGCTGGTTCGGCTGGCATCGGTGCACCTCGGATCGTCGCGGGACTGATTCGGAACGTAAGCGCCGCGCGGCGTGCCGCGCGCGAGCGATCCCGTTGAGCGGAACGGGGTTCGGGCGGGACGGGCCGGGGGCCGGAATGTCCCGCTGATCGGGATCCGGGAAGGTGCCGCCGAGGCGCGCGGGCATACGTTCCGGACAAGCCACCCTGAAGGACTGAGAGGCCATGCCGACGGAGCTGACGTACGACGCGACGCTGCGGGAACTCGCCACCGACCAGGGCGTCCTGCGCTACCACGAGGCCGGCGAAGGCCCGCCCCTGCTGATGCTGCACGGCTCGGGCCCGGGCGTGACGGGCTGGCGCAACTTCCGCGACAACCTGCCGCTGTTCTCGAAGTACTTCCGCTGCCTCGTCCTCGAGTTCCCCGGCTTCGGGGTGAGCGACCCGACCGACCAGCACCCGATGATGGCGGCGGGCGGCTCGGTGATCCGCTTCCTGGACGGCCTCGGCCTCGACCGCGTCGACGTCATCGGCAACTCGATGGGCGGCATCGTCGGGACGAACGTCGCGCTCGCGAATCCGGACCGGGTGGGCGCCCTCGTCACGATCGGCGGCATCGGCCGCAGCATCTTCAGCCCGTCGCCCGGCGAGGGCATCAACCTGCTGATGGAGTTCACCGAGAACCCCACGCGCGAGGCGCTCGTCCAGTGGCTGCACTCGATGGTCTACGACCCGCGGCTGGTGACCGAGGAGCTCATCGAGGAGCGGTGGAAGCAGGCCACCGACCCCGACACGCTGGCCGCCGCGCGGCGCATGTACGGCAAGGCCGCGATGGCCGCGAACTTCAAGGCGCAGGCGAAGTCGGACCAGCCCCCGTACTGGGCGATGCTGCACAAGCTGAAGACCCGCACCCTCATCACGTGGGGCCGCGACGACCGCGTCAGCCCCGTCGACATGGCCCTGGTGCCGATGCGGACGATCCCGGACGTGCAGGTCAACATCTTCCCGAACTGCGGGCACTGGGTGATGATCGAGCAGAAGGAAGCCTGGGAGAGCGCGGTGCTGGCGTTCCTCACCCGCGCCGCGGGCGGGGCCGCCCCGAACGGGCGCACCGCCGGTGAGCGGGGCCGGGCATGAGCGCGGCGGCGGACGGGTCCGGCGCCTGGGACCACGAGTACGACCTCGTCATCGTCGGCAGCGGCGGCGGCGGGATGGCCGCGGCGCTGACCGCGCACGAGGAGGGCCTGAGCGTCCTCATCGTGGAGAAGGGCAAGAAGTTCGGCGGCAGCACCGCGCTGTCCGGCGGCGGCATCTGGATCCCCAACAACCCGACGCTGCGGGCGCGCGGCCACGACGACACCCGCGCGTCGATCCGCCGCTACCTCGACCTGCTCACCGAGGGCCGCGTCCCGGCCGCCCGCCTCGACGCCTACGTCGACCACGGCCCGGCCGCGATGGAGCTGATCTGCAAGAGCAAGTGGATGCAGTTCTTCTGGACGAAGGGCTACGCCGACTACCACCCCGAGCTGGAGGGCGGACGGCCGCTGGGCCGGTCCATCGAGGCCAAGCCGTTCGACACCCGCAAGCTCGGCGAGGACGAGAAGTACCAGCGGCCGAACAACATGAAGGGCCCGCTGGGCCTGTGGATCACCGCGAAGGACTACCACGACCTGGCGATGGCCAAGCGGACGTGGGCGGGCCGCCGGGCGTCGATGGTCGCGGCGTGGCGCGTGTCGTCCAACCTGGTCCGCCGCCGGCACATGTCGACGGGCGGGCGCGCGCTCGTCGCCCGGATGCGGATGGCGCTCAAGGACGCCGGGATCCCGCTCTGGCTGAAGACGACGATGACCGACCTGGTCACCGGCGAGGACGGGACGGTCACCGGCATCGTCGTGGAGCGCGACGGCGCGCCGCTGCGGCTGCGCGGCCGGCGCGGCGTGCTGCTGGCGACCGGCGGGTTCGACCACAACCAGAAGATGCGCGACGCGTACCTGCCGGAGGGCGGCCGCGCCGACTTCGCGATGGGCGCGCGGGAGAACACCGGCGACGGCATCCGGCTCGGCGAGCGGCTCGGCGCCGCCCTGGACTTCATGGACGACGCCTGGTGGATGCCCGCCGTGCGGCATCCCGCCGGGGCCGTGATCCCGCTGGTGTCCGAGCGGGCCATCCCGCGGATGGTCATCGTGTCCGCCGAGGGCAAGCGGTTCACGAACGAGGCGTCCCCGTACGTGAACTTCGTCCACGACCAGCTGGAGGGCGGGCACGTCCCCTGCTGGTTCGTCATGGACGCCAAGACGCGCGCGCGCTACCCGTTCGCGCAGATCCTGCCGGGCGCGCCGATCCCCAAGGCGTTCTACGAGCAGGGCATCGTGTTCAAGGCCGACACCCTCGACGACCTCGCGAAGCAGATCGGCGTCCCGGCGGACGCGCTGAACGAGACCGTCGCGAAGTTCAACGAGTACGCGCGCGCGGGCAAGGACCCGGAGTTCGGCCGGGGCGACAGCGCCTACGACCGCTACTACGGCGACCCGAACCTGAAGAACCCGAACCTGGACGTCGTCGAGTCCGCGCCCTACTACGCGTTCCGGCTGGAGGTCGGCGACCTCGGCACCAAGGGCGGGCTGGTGTGCGACGAGCACAGCAGGGTCCTGCGCGCGGACGGCTCGGTGATCGGCGGCCTGTACGCGACGGGCAACACGTCCGCGTCGGTGATGGGCAACGAGTACGCGGGCCCGGGCGCCACCATCGGCCCGTCCATCGTGTTCGGCTACATCGCGGCGCGGCACGCCGCGGGCCGGGCCGGGGCGGGGGCGGGGGCGGCCGCCGCGGAGGCGGAGCGAGCATGACGGAGCGAGCATGACGGGACTGCGACCATGACCGGGCTCAAGGCGCGCGTCGTCGAGGTCGTCCGCGAGACGGCCGACGCGCACTCGCTCGTCCTGGAACCGGCCGAGGGCGACCGCGACCGGTTCCGGTACAAGCCCGGACAGTTCCTGACGGTCCGGGTGCCCGCGCCGGACGGGTGGGCGGCGCGCTGCTACTCGCTGTGCAGCTCGCCGGTCACCGACGACCGGCTCAAGGTCACGGTGAAGCGGGTCGCGGGCGGGCTCGGCTCGAACTGGATCTGCGACAACGTCACCGCGGGCGACGTCCTGGAGGTGCTGCGGCCGTCCGGGACGTTCACGCCCGCCTCGCTGGACGCGGACCTGCTGCTCCTCGCGGGCGGCAGCGGCATCACCCCGGTGATGTCGATCCTCAAGTCGTGCCTGGCCGGGGGCACGGGATCGGTCGTCCTCGTCTACGCGAACCGGGACGAGCGGTCCGTCATCTTCGCGGACGAACTGCGGGAGCTCGCTGCGGAGCACGGCGAGCGCCTCACGGTCGTCCACTGGCTGGAGTCGGTGCAGGGCCTCCCCACCGAGTCGGGCCTCCGCGCACTGGCGCGCGCGCACACCCAGCGTGACGCGTTCGTGTGCGGGCCCGGCGCGTTCATGGACCTCGCGGCGGCGGCGCTCTCCGGCCTCGGCATGAAGGTCCACGTCGAGCGGTTCTTCTCGCTCGCCGCCGACCCGTTCGAGACCCCCGAGGCCCCCGACCCGGCGCCGTCCGGCGGGAACGCGGACGGCGCGGGCGGCGCGGGCGAGCCCGGCGAGATCGAGGTCGAACTCGACGGGGAGACCCGCACGCTGCCCTGGCCCCGCTCCGAACTGCTCCTCGACGTCCTGCTGCGGGCCGGGGTCGACGCCCCGTTCTCGTGCCGGGAGGGCTCGTGCGCCGCGTGCGCCTGCGTCGTCCTGGAGGGCGAGGCGGTCATGGACGCCAACACCGTCCTCGACGAGCAGGACCTCGCCGACGGGCTCATCCTCGCCTGCCAGGCGCGGCCGGCCGGCGACCGGCTGAAGATCACTTACGACGGCTGACCGCGGCGCCCCGGCACCGCGCACGACACCACGGGAGACAGGCGATGACGAACCGCGTCCTCGACACGATCATGGAACGGGCGGAGGAGATCCGCGAGCTGGGCCCGGTCAACGAGCGGCTCGGCAAGCTGGACGACAAGGCCGCCAAGGTGCTGCGCGACTCCGGCGTCATCAAGATGCTGCAGCCGGCGACGCACGGCGGGCTGGAGGCGCACCCGCGGGAGTTCGCCGAGACGGTCATGAAGATCGCCTCCCTGGACGGCTCCACCGGCTGGGTCGCCGGCATCGTCGGCCTGCACCCGTGGGAGATGGCGATGGCCGACCCGCGGGTGCAGCAGGAGATCTGGGGCGACGACCCCGACACCTGGATCGCGTCCCCGTACGCGCCGATGGGCGTGGCCCGTCCCGTGGACGGCGGCTACATCTTCAACGGCCGCTGGCAGTTCTCCTCCGGCACCGACCACTGCGACTGGATCTTCCTCGGCGCGATGCTCGGCGACAAGGACGGCAAGGTCGCGCAGCCGCCGTCGTCCCTGCACATGATCCTGCCCCGCTCCGACTACGAGATCGTCGAGGACTCCTGGGACGTCGCCGGGCTCAAGGGCACCGGCAGCAAGGACATCATCGTCCGCGACGCGTTCGTCCCCGAGTACCGGACGATCCCGTTCAACAAGATCATCGACGGTTCGGCGCCGCGCGAGGCGGGGCTGACCAACCCGACGTTCCTCGTGCCGTTCTCCTGCGCGTTCCCCCTCGGCATCACCTCCGCCGTGATCGGGATCGCCGAGGGAGCCCTGCACCACCACCTCGCCTACCAGCGCACCCGCGTCCAGATCACCGGCACCAAGATCAAGGACGACCCGTACGTGCTGTACGCGATCAGCGAGGCCGCCGAGGAGATCAAGGCGTCCCGCACCGCGCTGATCGAGAACGCCTCCCGCATGTACGACAAGGCCGCCGCGGGGCACGAGTTCTCGTTCGCCGAGCGCGCCGCCGGGCGCCGCACCCAGGTGCGCGCCGCGTGGCGGGCCGTGCAGGCGATGAACGAGATCGTCGTCCGGTCCGGCGGCAACGCGATGCGCGCCGACAACCCGATCCAGCGGTTCTGGCGGGACGCCCACGTCGGCCTCGCGCACGCCATCCACGTCCCCGGCGCGGTCTACCACGTGTCCGCCCTGACCGACCTCGACATCGAGCCCCCGCAGGGCCCGATGCGCTCGATGATCTGACCGGACCCGCTCCGGACCCACGTCCGCACCCCGCCCGGCCGGACGGCCGGGCCGCGACTTCGAAGGGATCGAGGACAGTGACGCACATCCGTGGACTCGGATATCTCAAGGTCCAGACGCAGCACATCGAGCGGTGGCGCGAACTGACGATCGACGCGCTCGGGTTCGCCGAGGGCTCCGGCCCCGACCCGGACGGCCTGTACCTGCGCATGGACGAGCGCAGGCACCGCCTCGCCGTCCTGCCCGGCGACACCGACCGGGTCCTGGCCGTCGGCTGGGAGGTCCGCGACCAGTTCGCGCTCGCCGCCGTCCGGGAAGCCGTCGAGAAGGCCGGCCGGGAGGTCACCGAGCTGCCCCCGGGCGAGGACGCCGAACGCACCATCGCGTTCACCGACCCGGGAGGCACCCCGCTCGAGGTGTTCTACGGGCCGGTCCTGGACCACTCGCCGGTCGTCACCGGCAACGCGCAGAAGTTCGTCACCGGCCCGCAGGGCATGGGCCACGTCGTCCTGCCGACCCCCCGCCAGGACGAGGTCGTCGCGTTCTACACCGACGTCCTCGGGTTCCTCCCGCGCGGCGCCTTCGGCAGCGGCGAGCCGGGCAAGCGCATGCGCGTCCGGTTCATGGGCGTCAACCAGCGCCACCACAGCCTCGCCGTGTGCCCCGCCCCGCACGACGGCGACCCGGGGCTCGTCCACCTGATGGTGGAGGCCGACACCCTGGACGCCGTCGGCATCGCCCTCGACAAGGTCACGAAGAACGGCTTCTCGATCTCCTCCACGCTGGGCCGCCACACCAACGACAAGATGGTGTCGTTCTACGTGCGCGCCCCCGGCGGCTGGGACATCGAGTACGGCTGCGAAGGCATGCTCGTCGACGAGGCGTACTACACCGCCGAGGAGATCACCGCCGACAGCTACTGGGGCCACGACTGGTCCGGCTCCGAGCCGCTCGCCGCGTTCGTCCCGAAGGGGAAGTGAACGGGTGACCCGCCGAACCTCCGTCGAGCCCGTCGCCGCGTCCGCCGTCGGCGGCGGGTTCGACCACGAGTGCGACGTCCTCGTCGTCGGCTTCGGCTGCGCGGGCGCCGCGGCCGCGTACGAGGCCGCGAGCGCGGGCGCGGACGTCATCGTCCTGGAGCGGGCGAGCGGCCCCGGCGGCTCGTCCGCGCAGTCCGGCGGCGAGCTGTACCTCGGCGGCGGTACGGACGTCCAGAAGGCGTGCGGCTTCGACGACACGCCGGACGCCATGTACGCCTTCCTCGAAGCGGCGCTCGGCCCGCACGCCGACACCGCCAAGCTCCGGCTGTACTGCGACGAGAGCGTCGAGCACTTCGAGTGGTTCCGCGAGCGCGGCGTGCCGTTCAAGCCGACCCTCTACCCGTCGCCGGTGTGGATGCCGATGACCGACGACGGGCTCATGTGGCTCGGCGAGAACGCGTGGCCGTACAACACGCTCGCCGAGCCCGCCCCCCGCGGCCACCGCCCGGCCGCGCCCGGCTTCGCCGGCGGCCTCCTCATGGAGAAGCTCGCCGCCGCCGCCACCGCGGCCGGCGCCGCGACGCACACCGACACCCAGGCCGCCGCGCTCGTCATGGACGGCGGCAGGGTCGCGGGCGTCACGGCCCGCTCCTTCGGGCGGGACGTCGCCTACCGCGCCCGGAAGGCCGTCGTGATCACCACCGGCGGGTTCGTCGACAACGAGGAGATGCTGGCCGCCCACGCGCCCGTCCTGCTCGGGCACGGCAAGGTCAGCGACGGCCTCGACGACGGCTCCGGCATCCGGATGGCCACCGCCGCGGGCGCCGCCGTCCGCCGCATGTCCGCCGTCGAGATCGCGCTCACCGCGCTGCCCGCCATGGTGAACCGCGGCATGCTCGTGGACGGCCTCGGCCGCCGCTTCATCAACGAGGACGTCTACCCCGGCCACTACAGCGTCCACGCCGTCCGGCACCAGCCCGGCCCCTACTGGACGATCATCGACGAGGAGGGGTTCGAGAGCGTCCCCGAGGCCGACCGGTGGGGCCTGCGCCCCTCCCACGCCGCCGAGACCCTCGCCGAACTGGAGCGGGAACTCGGCATGCCCGCCGGGGCCCTGGAGACCACGGTCGAGACGTACAACCGGCACGCCGAGAACGGCGAGGACCCCTACTTCCACAAGGACCCGAAGTGGCTGCGGCCGCTCCGCCCCCCGTTCGCCGCGATCGACCCCCGCGCGGGCTTCTTCGACGGCGGCGGCGGCAAGGGCACCGGAGCCGCCGGATTCACCCTCGGCGGCCTGCACACCACCGTCGACGGCGCGGTCCTCAACAACTCCGGCGACCCCGTACCCGGCCTCTACGCCGCCGGACGCGCGTCGTCCGGCATGCACGGCGAGGGCTACATCAGCGGGACGTCCCTGGGCGACGGCACCTTCTTCGGCCGCCGCGCCGGGCGCGCCGCCGCACGAGAGGAGAACGAGTGAAGTACGCCGTCCTGGCGCCCGTCGCCGCCGGCGTCACCGCGGACCCCGCCTGGATCGGTCCCTACGCCGAGCACGCGGACGCCTGCGGGTTCGAGTCCATCGTCGCCGTCGAGCACGCCGTCGTCGCCAGCCGCTACGACAGCGTCTACCCGTACGACGCGTCCGGGAAGATGGAACTCGCCGACGACCTCGACATCCCCGACCCGCTGGACCTCCTCGCGTACCTGGCGGGCCGCACGTCCCGGATCGGGCTCGCCACGGGCGTCCTCGTCCTGCCGAACCACCACCCGGTCGTCCTCGCCAAGCGCCTCGCCACCATCGACGCCCTCGCGGGCGGACGGCTCCGCGTCACCGTCGGCATGGGCTGGATGCGCGAGGAGATCGAAGCCTGCGGCGCCGACTTCGACACCCGCGGGCGCCGCGCGGACGAGCAGATCGCCGTCCTGCGCGCGCTCTGGGCCGACACCGCCCCCGAAGGCGCGACCCACGAGGGCGAGTTCTTCGGCTTCCGCAACGCGATGAGCTACCCGAAGCCCGTCCGAGGCGACGTCCCGATCCACATCGGCGGGCACAGCAAGGCGGCCGCTCGCCGAGCCGGACGCCTTGGCCAGGGCCTCCAGCCCTTGGGCGTCGCAGGGGACGAACTGCAAGCGCTCGTCAAGCTCATGCGCGAGGAAGCCGAACAGGCGAACCGCGACCCCGACGCCCTGCAGTTGACCCTCGGCCACAGCCTGGCCAAGGTCACGCCGGAGAAGGCGGAGAGACTCGCGGCCCAGGGCGCCGACCGGCTCGTCCTCCGCGCGACCCCCACGCGCGACCTGAACGAGGCCAAGGACGAACTGTCGGCCTGCGCCGAACGCCTCGGCCTCGCATGACGCACCTCACGGCGGGCGACCGGACCGACCTGCGCGACCTGGTCGCCCGCTACGCGCTGCACGCCGACCGCCGCGACTTCGACGCCCTCGCGGACCTGTTCGCCCCCGCCGCCGCGCTCGTCCTGCCCGACCCGCCCGCCGACCTCGCGCCCGTCCGCACCCACACCGGACGCGACGCGATCGTCCGGGCCCTCGCGACGCTGCGCGCGGTCCCCGTCACGTCCCACGAACTCGCGGGCGAGGTGTTCGACGCGGGCGACGAACCGGACACGGCGTCCGGGCACGTCACGTGCGTCGCCCACCACATCACCGAGCACGACGGCCGGCTCACCGACCTCGCCTGGCACCTGCACTACACCGACGCCTACACGCGCCGGGACGGCGCGTGGCGCATCGCCCGCCGCTCCTTGCAGATCGACTGGATCGAGACCCGTCCCGTCCGAAAGGCACGCCGATGACCCGAGTCAGCGTGGTGACCGGCGGCGCCCTCGGCATCGGCGGCGCCGTCTCCCGCCGCCTCGCCGCCGACGGCGACCTCGTCGTCCTCAACGACATCGACGGCGACGCCGCCGCCCGCACCCGCGCCGACATCGAGGCCGCCGGGGGCCGCTGCGTCACCGTCGTCGGCGACATCGTCGAGGACGCCACCGTCGCCGCGGTCGTCCGCGCGGCCGGGCGCGCGGACGTCCTCGTCAACAACGTCGGCGACTTCCGCCCCGCCGCCCCGTCCTTCCAGGAGAGCACCCCCGAGCAGTGGCAGCGGCTCTACGAGCTGAACCTGCTGCACGTCTTCAAGCTCACCCACGCGCTGCTCCCCGCGATGATCGAGCACGGCTCCGGCGCCATCGTGAACAACTCCACCGTCGAGGCGTTCCGCGGCATCCCCCAGCACCCCGTGTACTCGGCGTTCAACGCGGGCGTCTCCGCCTTCACCCGCAGCCTCGCCGTCGCCGCCGGCCGCCACGGCGTCCGCGTCAACGCCATCGCCCCCGACCTCGCCGACACCGAGCAGACCCCGGCGTCCTGGATGCTCCGCGGCTACGACCCGGACCTCATGCACACCTGGGTGCCCATGGCCCGCTTCGGCCGTCCCGACGACTACGCCGCCGTCGTCGCCTTCCTCGCCTCCGACGAGGCCCGCTACGTCACCGGCCACACCATCCCCGTCGACGGCGGCACCCTGGCCGCCTCGGGCTGGTTCGTCCGCGCCGACGACCGCGGCTGGACCAACCGCCCCCACCGCGCCTGACCACCCGAGCCGCCACCCGTGACGTCACGGTGCAGTCGCGGATGACGCCACCTCAGCGTCACTACGCCCCCGTACTCGCCCCTCTCGCTCAGAACACCAGTCTCCGGCGCCTTCGGCCGTCGCCGGCACCTCTGACCAGGCATTTCCGAGCCTCCACACAGGCGGAACAGGCGACCACAGCAGGCCCCTTCGCCGCCGGGCACCCCCACACCGCCTTAATCGACTTGACATGACGTCACCCGTGACGCCACCATGACGTCATGGATCTCGCGATGTACGTCGACGGTCTTCGACGCGAACTCGCGGTCGCGGCCGAAGCCGGAGGCGAGGACGCCCGCGCCCTCGCGGAGCGGCTCACCTCACCACTGGAGGCCGCGGTCCGCCTCGTCCTGCTGGAGGCCCTGTCGGACGCGGCCGACGAGATCACCCGGGACCTCGCGCCCGGCTCGGTCGAGGTCCGGCTGCGCGGCCGCGATCCCGACTTCGTCGTGACGCCCCCTCCGGAACCCGCGCCCGCGGCGTCCCGGCCGCCCGCCGTCCCCGAAGTATCGGCGGGCATCCGGGCGCCGGCGGCCGAGCCGGAGGAGGCCGGCGGCACGTCGCGCGTCACGCTCCGCCTGCCGGAGCACCTCAAACCGCGGATCGAGGAGGCGGCGGGCCGGATGGGCCTGTCGGTCAACGCCTGGCTCGTCCGGGCGGTGACCGCCGCCCTCGACCCCGGCGGCCCCCCGCGGGACGGCGGCGAGGGACGGCCGATCGGGCGGAACTACACCGGATGGGTGCGCTGAAGATGCAGACCAGATCCACAGGGCAGCGGGAAGGGGTCCACGTGCACACGTTCGACACCCCGGACGCGATCGTCGCCGCCGTCGAGACCACGGGCGGCCTGGTCCGGTTCCGCGCCGGAGACCGCGCCGACACCGTGGTGGACGTGCGTCCCAGCGACGCCGCACGGGAGTTCGACGTCCAGGCGGCCGAGGAGACCCGCGTCGAGTTCGAGGCGGGACGGCTCTCGGTCAAGACGCCCCGCTACGCGGTCCGCACCCTCGTCGGCACCCCGCCGTCGGTGGAGGTGACCATCGACCTGCCGGCCGGATCGCAGGTCGAGGGCAAGAGCGGCGGACACTTCCGCGGCGAGGGCCGGCTCGGCGACACCGACCTCGACACGTCCGCCGGCTTCGTCCGGCTGCAGGAGACGGGACGCCTGAAGGTGCGCGCCGCCGCCGGGGAGATCTCCGTCCGGCGGGCGACCGGCCACATCGAGCTGGTGTCGGCCTCGGCGAAGATCCGGCTCGGCGAGATCGACGGCACCGCGACGGTGAAGACGTCCAACGGCGACATCACCATCGGCGAACTGGCAGGTGAAGCCCGGCTCGTCACCGCGAACGGCGACGTCCTCATCGGCCGCTCCCGCGCGGAAGTCCACGCGAAGACCGCGCACGGCAGCGTCCGGATCAGCGAGGCCGTCAGCGGAGGCGCCACCCTGGAGACCGGCTTCGGCGAAGTGGAGGTCGGCGTCCCCGACGGCACCGCGGCCTGGCTGGAGGTGAGCTCCGAGTACGGCCACGTGCGGAGCGAACTCGAGGCCGCCGACGACCCGGGCACCGCCGTCGAGATGGTCGAGATCCGCGCCCGCACCCGCTTCGCCGACATCCTCGTCCGCCGCGCCTGACCCGCGCCACCGCCCCGGACGCACGAACCCTCCCACCCTCCGACCGCCCGCCGACGAGGGCCACGCCACGCATGCCCGGCAGCGACC
>NZ_QHJN01000008.1:0-109139 GCF_003947565.1 Actinomadura sp. WAC 06369
CCTCGGGGCCGGTCACCTCGCCGGGCAGCCGGCACGCCATCCCGACGATCGCGATCGGCTCGCCGGGGTCCGCGGCGGCGGCGGGCGCGGCGGGCGGGGCCGGTGCCGCGGCCACCGACTCGTCCAGTTCGGCGCGCAGGTGCCGGGCGAGCGCCAGCGGGGTCGGGTAGTCGAACACCAGCGTGGCGGACAGCTTCAGGCCGGTTTGCTCGCGCAGCCGGTTGCGCAGCTCCACCGACGTCAGCGAGTCGAACCCGGCGTCCTTGAACGCGGCGTCCGCGTCGACGCCGTCCGGGCCGGCGTGCCCGAGCACGGTCGCGACCTCGCCGCGGACCAGGTCGAGCAGCAGCGCCTCCCGGTCCGCGGCGGCGAGCCCGGCGAGCCGCCGGGCCAGGCCGCCGTCGCCGCCGGACGCACCGGACGCCGCCTTGGCCTGCTGCCGTCCGGCCCGGACCAGGCCGCGCAGCAGGTGCGGCACCGTGCTTCCGGCCGCGGCGCCCGCGCGCGTCCCGCGCAGGTCCAGCTTGACCGGGACGAGCTGCGCGAGCGGGGAGCCGAGGGCGGCGTCGAACAGCGCCATGCCCTCCTCGGGCGTGATCGCCTGGACGCCGCCGCGGCTCATCCGCGCCTGGTCGGCGCCGCCGAGGTGCGCGGTCATGCCGCTGGTCTGCCGCCACAGCCCCCACGCCAGCGACAGCGCGGGCAGGCCCGCCGCGCGGCGGTCCGCCATCGCCGCGTCGAGGTAGGCGTTCGCGGCCGCGTAGTTGCCCTGCCCGGCGGACCCGAACACCCCGGAGGCCGAGGAGAACACGACGAACGCGTCCAGGTCCATGCCCCTCGTCAGCTCGTCGAGGTGGCGCACCGCGTCGACCTTCGGCGCGAACACCCCCGCGAGCCGCTCCGGCGTCAGCGCCTCGATCACGCCGTCGTCCAGGACGCCCGCCGTGTGCACCACGCCGGTCAGGCGGCCCGGCACCGCGGCGAGCAGCGCCGCCGCCTGCTCCCGGTCGGACACGTCGCAGGCCGCCACCGCGACCTCGGCGCCCTGCTCGGTGAGTTCGGCGACGAGCTCCCGGGCGCCTTCGGCGTCCGGGCCGCGGCGGCCGGCCAGCACCAGGCGCCGCACCCCGTGCCGGGCGACCAGGTGCCGGGCGACCAGCGCGCCCAGCGAGCCGGTGCCGCCGGTGACCAGGACCGTGCCCGCCGGGTCGAACGCGGCGGGCTCCCCCGCCGCCCGGTCGGCGGCGCGGGCGAGCCGGGGCGCCGCGAGGGCGGTGCCCCGGACGGCGACCTGCGGTTCGCCGGAGTCCAGCACGGGGCCCAGGACCCGCTCCGGGCCGCCGTCGGCGGCCGGGTCGAGGTCCAGCAGGACGACGCGGTCCGGGTTCTCGGCCTGCGCGGAACGCACGAGCCCCCACACCGCCGCGGCGGCGGGGTCGGTCACCGCGCCCTCGCCGGCGGGCACCGCGCCCCGGGTCGCGACGACCAGCCGCGACTCGTCCGGCACGGGCGCGGCCAGCCACGCCTGCACGACGCCCAGCACGCGGGACGCCGCCGCCAGTGCGGCGTCCGGGCCGTCGCCGCCGGCCGCCTCGACGACCGCGGCCCGCGGTGCCGCGCCGTCGCCGGTGAGGGCCGCCACGTCGTCCGGGTCGGCGACCGGCGCCCAGGTCGGCGGGGCCTCCTCCCGGACCGGCGGCAATTCGGCCCAGTCGACGCGGAACAGCGCGTCGCGGGTCGCCGCCGCGGCGGCGTCGAGCTGCTCGGCGGACACCGGGCGGGACACCAGCGACTCCACCGACACCACGGGGCCGCCCGCCTCGTCCGCCGCCTCCAGCGACAGGGCGGTGGGCCCGCGGGACAACAGCCGCACCCGCAGCGCCGCGGCGCCCGCCGCGTGCAGCACCAGCCCGTTCCAGGCGAACGGCAGCACCGGCGGCCCGGACTCCTCCGGCGCGTCCCGGGCGCCGAGCATGCCCGCGTGCAGGCCGGCGTCCAGCAGCGCCGGGTGGAGGCCGAACCGGGCGGCCTCGCCGCGCTCGCCGTCGGGCAGCGCGACCTCGGCGAAGACCTCGTCGCCGCGCCGCCACACCGCCCGCAGGCCCTGGAACACCGGCCCGTACGCGTAGCCGCGCTCGACCAGGTCCGCGTAGAAGTCGCCCATCTCGACCGGCTGCGCGCCGGGCGGCGGCCACGCGGTGAAGTCGCAGCCGGGTTCCCGCGCGGGCGGCGCGGCGGACAGGACGCCGGCGGCGTGCCGCGTCCACGCCTCCTCCGCGCCGTCGGGCTGGGAGTGCACCTCGACGGTGCGGGTCCCGTCGCCGGCCGGGGCGCCCACCGCGACCTGGAGCCGCACGCCGCCGTGCTCCGGGACGACCAGCGGCGCCTCGATCACCAGTTCGTCGAGCACCGGGCAGCCGGCCTCGTCCCCGGCCCGCACGGCCAGCTCCACCAGCCCGGTGCCCGCGACGAGGACCGTGCCGCCGATGGCGTGCTCGGCGAGCCAGGGGTGCGTGCGCAGCGACAGGCGGGAGGTGAACAGCAGCCCGTCGGAGGTCGACAGCCGCACCAGCGCGCCCAGCAGGGGGTGGTCGGCCGCCGCCTGCCCCAGCGACGCCGCGTCCGCGGCCCGCCCGGCCGGCCGCAGCCAGTAGTTCCGGTGGTCGAAGGCGTACTTCGGCAGGTCCACCCAGCCGGTCGCGGGCGGCAGGACGGCGCTCCAGTCGACCGGTGCGCCGCCCGCGAACGCCCGCCCGACGGAGGCGAGCAGCGTCTGCTCCTCGGGACGGCCGTCGCGCAGGGCCGGGACGCACGCCGCCGCCTCGGCGCCCGCGGCGGCGGCGGTCTCCTCGACCAGGGCGCTGAGCGCGGCGCCCGGCCCCAGTTCCACGAACACCGCGGCGCCGTGCTCGACGGCGGCCGCGATCCCGTCGGCGAACCGGACCGGCCGCCGCACGTGCTCGGCCCAGTACGCCGGATCGGCCAGCTCGCCGGGCCCGGCCGGACGCCCGGTCACGTTGGAGATCACCGGGATCTCCGGCGGCCGCCACGCCACGCCGTCCAGCTCGGCGGCGAAGTCGTCCAGCATCGGCTCCATCAGGGCGGAGTGGAAGGCGTGCGAGACCGCCAGCCGCTTGGTCTTGCGGCCGCGCTCCCGCGCCCGCCCGGCCGCCGCGAGGACCGCGTCGCGGTCGCCGGACAGCACCGCGGCGGACGGCCCGTTGACCGCGGCGAGCTCCACGCCGTCGCCGAGCAGCCCGGCGACCTCGTCCTCGGCGGCGGCCACCGCGACCATCGCGCCGCCCGGCGGCAGCGCCTGCATCAGCCGGCCGCGGGCCGCGACGATCCGCGCCGCGTCCGGCAGCGACAGGACGCCCGCGGCGTGCGCGGCGGTGATCTCGCCGATCGAGTGGCCGATCACCGCGTCCGGCCGCACGCCCCAAGACCGCACCAGCCGGAACAGCGCGCTCTCCACCGCGAACAGCCCCGCCTGCGTGAACACCGTCTGGTCGAGCAGCACCGCGCCGCCCGCCGCGCCGCCGAGCACGACGTCCCGGACCGGGTGGTCGACGCGGCCGCTCAGCCGGGCGTCCAGCTCCGCGCAGGCCGCGTCGAACGCCTCCGCGAACACCGGGTACCGGTCGTACAGCTCCCGGCCCATCCCGAGCCGCTGCGAGCCCTGCCCGGGGAAGACCAGCACGAGCCCGCCCGGCGGGTCCGCCCGGCCGGTCACGACGCCGGGCGCGGACTCGCCGCGCGCGACCGCGCGCAGCCCGCCGAGCGCCTCCTCGTCCGAACCGGCGACGACGACCGCGCGTTCGCCCAGCAGCGCGCGCTGCTCGACCAGGGCGGCGGCCACGCGGCCCAAGGGGGCCGCGCCGGACTCGACGAACGAGGCGAGCCGGTCGGCCTGCGCCGCGAGGGCGGCGGTGCCGGCCGCCGACACGACCAGCGGCATGTACCCCTCGGACGCCCGCTCCGCGTCGGCCGCCCCGGTCTCCGCTTCGGCCCGCGGCCCGGTCTGCGTCTCGGTCTCCGCCGGTGGCGCCTCTTCGAGGATCAGGTGCGCGTTCGTCCCGCTGATACCGAACGCGGACACCCCGGCCCGGCGCGGGCGGTCGCCGCCGTCCGGCCAGTCGCGGGGCTCGGTCAGCAGCTCCACCGCGCCCGCCGACCAGTCCACCCGCGGGGTCGGTTCCCGGACGTGCAGCGTGGGGGGCAGGACGCGGTGCCGCAGCGCCTGCACCATCTTGATCACGCCGGCGACGCCCGCGGCGGCCTGCGTGTGCCCGATGTTCGACTTGACCGACCCGAGCCACAGCGGACGTTCCGGGTCGCGGCCCTGCCCGTAGGCGGCGAGGAGCGCCTGCGCCTCGATCGGGTCGCCGAGGGCCGTCCCGGTGCCGTGCGCCTCCACGGCGTCCACGTCCGAGGGGAGCAGCCCGGCGCCCGCCAGCGCCTTGCGGATCACCCGCTGCTGCGACGGCCCGTTCGGCGCGGTCAGCCCGTTCGACGCGCCGTCCTGGTTCACCGCGCCGCCGCGCAGCACCGCCAGCACCCGGTGCCCGCGCTCCCGCGCGACCGACAGCCGTTCGAGGACGACCACGCCGACGCCCTCGGCCCAGCCGGTGCCGTCGGCCGTCGAGGAGAACGCCTTCGACCGGCCGTCGGCGGCGAGGACCCGCTGCCGGGAGAACGCCACGAACGTGCCGGGCGACGGCATCACCGTCGCGCCGCCCGCCAGCGCCATCGAGCACTCGCCGGACCGCAGCGCCTGCGCCGCCAGGTGGATCGCCACCAGCGAGGACGAGCACGCGGTGTCGATCGTGACCGCCGGGCCCTCGAACCCGAACGCGTAGGAGACGCGGCCCGACGCCACGCTCGACGCCGACCCGGTGCCCGCGTACCCCTCCAGCTCCGGGGTGATCGCACCGGCGCCGTAGCCCTGGGTGAACACCCCGGAGAACACGCCGACGTCGGTGCCCTTCAGCGACGCCGGGTCGACGCCGGCGTCCTCCAGGGCCTCCCACGACGTCTCCAGCAGCAGCCGCTGCTGCGGGTCCATCACCAGCGCCTCGCGCGGCGAGATGCCGAAGAAGCCGGCGTCGAACAGCCCGGCGCCGCGCAGGAAGCCGCCCTGGCTGGTGTAGGACGTCCCCGGGTTGTCCGGATCGGGGTCGAACAGGCCCTCCAGCTCCCACCCCCGGTCGTCCGGGAAGTCGGACAGGGCGTCGACCCCGCCGGCGACGAGCCGCCAGAGGTCCTCCGGCGAGGACACGCCGCCCGGGAACCGGCACGACATCCCCACGATGGCCAGCGGCTCGTCGGGATGGCGGGCCCCCTGCTGCTGCCGAAGCGTGTGCAGCTCGGCCGTGACGCGCTTCAGGTACTTGAGGAGTTTCTCGTCCGTGGCCATGGTTTCCGTCCTCGCGAGATCTGCTGTTGCGTGCCGTCCGGGAGCGGTGTCAGACCAGACCGAGCTCCTCGTCGATGAAGTCGAGGACCTCGTCGGCGGACGCGGACTCGAGCCGGTCCGCGACCGCGCCGGTCCCGTCCGCTCCGGGGTCCGGGTCCCCGCCGCACCGGGCCGCCAGGGCCTGGAGGCGGGGCGCGAGGACGGCCCTCGCGGCGTCGTCCAGGCGCAGCCCGCCGATCAGCGCTTCGACGTCGTCGAGCGCGGCCCGCATCCGCGACAGCGCGTCGTCGCCGACGCCGAGTTCGCCGCGCAGGTGCCGGGCGAGCGCCAGCGGCGTGGGATGGTCGAAGACCAGCGTCGCGGGCAGCTTCAGGCCGGTCTGCTCGCGCAGCCGGTTGCGCAGCTCCACCGACGTCAGCGAGTCGAACCCGGCGTCCTTGAACGCCGTGCCGGCCCGGACCGCGCCGGACCCGGCGTGCCCGAGCACGGCCGCGACCTGCTCGCGGACCAGGTCCAGCAGCAGGGCGTCGCGCTCGTCGTCGGCGAGCCCGGCCAGCCGGCGGACCAGCCCGCCGTCGCCGGACGCCGCCGCCCGCGCCCGCCGCCGTCCAACCCGGACCAGGCCGCGCAGCAGGTGCGGCACCGTCCCGCCGGCGCGCACCTCCCGCAGGTTCAGCTTGACCGGGACGAGCTGCGCGAGCGGGGAGCCGAGGGCGGCGTCGAACAGCGCCATCCCCTCCTCGGGCGTGATCGCCACCACGCCGCCGCGGCTCATCCGCGCCTGGTCGGCGCCGCCGAGGTGCGCGGTCAGCCCGGTGGCCTGCTCCCACAGCCCCCACGCCAGCGACAGGCCCGGCAGGCCCGCCGCCCGGCGGGCCGCCATCGCCGCGTCGAGGTACGCGTTCGCCGCCGCGTAGTTGCCCTGCCCCGGGGACCCGAAGACGCCGGACCCGGACGAGAACACGACGAACGCGTCCAGGTCCATGCCCCGGGTCAGCTCGTCGAGGTGCCGCACCGCGTCGACCTTCGGCGCGAACACCCCGGCCAGCCGCTCCGGGGTCAGCGCCTCGATCACGCCGTCGTCCAGGACGCCCGCCGTGTGCACGACGCCGGTCAGGCGGCCGGGCAGCGACTCCAGCAGGCGCGCCGCCTGCTCCCGGTCGGCCAGGTCGCACGCGACCGCCGACGCCTCCGCCCCCCGCTCGGTGAGGTCGGCGACGAGCTCCCGCGCGCCCTCGGCGTCCGGGCCCCGCCGGCTCGCCAGGACCACGCGCCGCACCCCGTGCCGGGCGACCAGGTGCCGCGCCACCAGCCCGCCCAGCGTGCCCGCGCCCGAGACGAGCACGGTCCCGTCCGGGTCGAACACCGCGGGACCGTCCGGGGCCCGCTCCTCCGCGCGGGCGAGGCGCGGGACGGCGAACGTCGTCCCGCGCACCGCGAGCTGCGGTTCGCCCGCGGCCAGCGCCGCGCCGAGCACGGGCCCGGCGTCGCCCCCGGACGCGGCACCGAGGTCGAGATCGGAATCGAGGTCGAGCAGGACGATGCGGTCGGGGTTCTCGGCCTGGGCGGAGCGGACCAGCCCCCACACCGCCGCCGCGGCCGGGTCGGCCACCGCGCCGTCCCCGGCGGGCACCGCGCCGCGGGTCACCACCACGAGCCGGGCGTCCTCCGGCCCCTCGGCCGCCAGCCACGCCTGGAGCACGCCCAGGGCCCGGGAGGCCGACGCGAGCGGCGTGTCCGCGCCGCCGTCCCCGGCGGCCTCGAACACCGTCGCGGCCGGGACGCCGGCCAGCGCCGCCACGTCGGCCGCGCCGGTCACCGCCGTCCACGGCGGCGGCTCGTCCGGGGGCGCGGCCACCTCGACCCAGTCCACCCGGAACAGCGCGTCGCGGTGCTCCGGCGGCGCGGCGTCCGCGCCCTCGGCGGGCGCCGCGCGGAACGCCAGCGCGTCCACCGACAGGACCGGGGCGCCGGTGTCGTCCGCCGCCTCCAGCGACACGGCGCCGGGGCCGGCGGGGGCGAGCCGCACCCGCAGCGCCGCGGCGCCCGCGGCGTGCAGGACGAACCCGCGCCAGTCCGCGGGCCGCCGCGGCCCGTCGGCGGCGGCGTCCAGCTGGGCCGGGTGCAGGGCCGCGTCCAGCAGCGCCGGGTGCACGCCGAACTCCGCCGCGCTCTCCCGCACGTCGTCCGGCAGGGCGGCCTCGGCGAAGACCTCGTCGCCGCGCCGCCACACCGCGCGCACGCCCTGGAACGCCGGCCCGTACGCGTACCCGAGGTCGGCGAGGTCGTCGTACCAGCCGCCGGCCTCGATCCGCTCGGCGTCCGGCGGCGGCCACGCGGCGAAGTCGTACCCGGGCGCGGGCTCCGGCTCCGGCGGCGCGGCGCACAGGACGCCGGTGGCGTGCCGCGTCCAGGCGTCGCCGTCGCGGTCCCGCCGGGAGTACACCTCCACCGTCCGGGACCCGTTCTCCGCCGGGCCGCCCAGGACGACCTGCACCTGCACCCCGCCGTGCTCCGGCACCGCGAGCGGCGCGGCGGTCTCCAGCTCGGCGAGCACCGGGCAGCCGGCCTCGTCGCCGGCGCGGACGGCCAGCTCGACCAGGCCGGTGTCCGGGACGGCGGCCGGACCGCCGGGGGCGCCGTCGGCCAGCCACGGGTGCGCCGCCGTCGACAGGCGCGACGTGAACACCAGCCCGTCCGCCTGCGGGAGCGGCACCACCGCGCCCAGCATCGGGTGGTCGGCCGCCGCCTGGCCGAGGGACTCCGCGTCCGACGCCGTCCCGGCCGACCGGAGCCAGTAGTGCCGCTGGTCGAACGCGTAGGTCGGGAGGTCGACCGGCGCCGGCGCGGGCGGCAGGACGGACGTCCAGTCGACGGGCACGCCGCGGACGAACACCTCGGCGAACGACTCCAGCAGGCGGCGCGGGCCGCCGTCGTCGCGCCGCAGCGACCCGACGACGACGGTGTCGGTGTCGCGTCCGTCGGCGATCTCGCTGATGGGCTGGAGCAGGACGGGGTGGGCGCTGATCTCGACGAACACGCCGTGGCCTTCGTCGGCCAGCGCCGCCACGGCCGGAGCGAACCCCACCCGGTTGCGAAGGTTCCGGTACCAGTAGCCGCCATCGACCACCCCGGCCTCGGAAATCCACTCACCCAGCACCGTCGAAAAGAACGGGACCGTCGGCGCTCGGGCGTCGATGTCCGCAAGCGTCTCCGCCAGGACGTTTTGGATGTCCTCGACGTGGCTGCTGTGGGACGCGTAATCCACGGCGATGCGGCGCACGCGCACGTCCTCGCCTTCCAGCGCCTCCAGCACGTCGTCCAGCGCGGCCGCGTCACCGGCCACCACCACCGAGGACGGACCGTTCACCGCGGCCACCTCGACACGGCCCGCCCACGGCTCCAGGCGGACGGTCGCGTCGTCCTCGCTCAGCGCGACCGACGCCATGCCGCCGCGTCCCGACAGCTCGGCGGCGATGGCCTGGCTGCGCAGCGCCACGACTCGCGCGGCGTCGTCCAGAGACAGGGCGCCCGCGACGCACGCGGCTGCGATCTCGCCTTGCGAGTGCCCCACCACGGCGTCCGGCTGGACGCCGACCGACTCCCACACCGCCGCCAGGCCGACCATGACCGCGAAGCTCGCGGGCTGGAGGACGTCGACCCGATCCATCATCGCGGGAGGGGCCTCGCCTCGAAGCACCTCCACCAGCGGCCAGTCGATCCACGGGTCCAGCGCGGCGGCGCACTCGGCGACCCGCTCGGCGAACACCGGCGAGCCGTCCAGCAGCTCGCGGCCCATGCCGACCCACTGCGAACCCTGGCCCGGGAACACCCACGCGACCCTGCCGGGGCCGTGCGCGGAGACGCCGCCGGTCACGACGCCGGGCGCCGTCTCGCCGCGCGCCAGCGCCGCCAGCCCGGCCCGCGCCTCGTCCCGGCCGCCCGCGACCACCACGGCACGGGTCTCCAGGGCGGCCCGCCCGGTCGCCAGGGCGCTCGCCACGTGCGGCAGCGGCGCCGCGTCGGAGCCGAGGAACTCCGCCAGCCGCTCGGCCTGCCCCGCCAGCGCACCGGCGCTCCGCGCCGACACCGGCAGCGGGACGACGCCCGCGGACTCCGCGCCGCCGGAGCCCGGCTCCGGCTCCGGCACCGGCTCCTCGGGGGCCTCCTCCAGGATCAGGTGCACGTTCGTCCCGCTGATCCCGAACGCCGAGACGGCCGCACGGCGGGGACGTCCGGTGCGGGGCCAGTCGCGGGACCCGGTCAGCAGCTCGACGGCCCCCGCCGACCAGTCCACCTCGGTCGTCGGCTTCTCCACGTGCAGGGTGGGGGGCAGGACGCCGTGCCGCAGCGCCTGCACCATCTTGATCACCCCGCCGACGCCCGCGGCGGCCTGCGTGTGCCCGATGTTCGACTTCAGCGACCCCAGCCACAGGGGGCGCTCCGGGTCCCGGTCCCGCCCGTAGGTGGCGAGGAGCGCCTGCGCCTCGATCGGGTCGCCCAGCGCGGTTCCGGTGCCGTGGGCTTCCACCGCGTCCACGTCGGACGGGGACAGGCCGGCGTTGGCGAGGGCGGCGCGGATCACCCGCTGCTGCGACGGGCCGTTCGGCGCCGTCAGCCCGTTCGACGCACCGTCCTGGTTCGCCGCGCCGCCGCGCAGCACCGCCAGCACCCGGTGCCCGCGCTCCCGCGCCACCGACAGCCGCTCCAGCAGCAGGACGCCGACGCCCTCGGCCAGGCCCATGCCGTCCGCGCCGTCCGCGAACGCCTTGCAGCGGCCGTCCCCGGCCAGCGCGCGCTGCCGGGAGAACGACAGGAACGAGCCGGGCGTCGCCATCACCATCGCGCCGCCCGCCAGCGCCATCGAGCACTCGTCCGACCGCAGCGACTGCGCGGCGAGGTGGATCGCCACCAGCGAGGACGAGCACGCGGTGTCGATCGTGACCGCCGGGCCCTCGAACCCGAACACGTACGACACCCGGCCCGACGCCACGCAGGGCGCCGCGCCCGTCCCGGCGAACACCTCCGACTCGGCCGTGACGACGCCGCCGCCCGCCCCGTAGCCCTGGCTCGACAGCCCGGTGAACACCCCGACGTCCGCGCCCTTCAGCGACAGCGGATCGAAGCCCGCCCGTTCCACCGCCTCCCAGGACGTCTCCAGCAGCAGCCGCTGCTGCGGGTCCATCGCGAGCGCCTCGCGCGGCGAGATCCCGAACAGCCCGGCGTCGAACAGCCCGGCGCCGC
Organism: Actinomadura sp. WAC 06369; assembly: GCF_003947565.1. NCBI lineage: Bacteria > Bacillati > Actinomycetota > Actinomycetes > Streptosporangiales > Thermomonosporaceae > Actinomadura > Actinomadura sp. WAC 06369. Next base: position 10,661 of record NZ_QHJN01000008.1, read on the forward strand.
GCAGGAAGCCGCCCTGGTCGGTGGAGGAGGTGCCCGGCCGGTCCGGGTCGGGGTCGAACATCCCGTCCAGGTCCCAGCCCCGGTCGTCCGGGAAGCCGCCGACGGCGTCGCCGCCGTCCGCGACCAGCCGCCACAGCTCCTCGGGCGAGGACACGCCGCCCGGGTAGCGGCACGCCATCGCGACGACCGCGAGCGGTTCCCGCGCGCGCTCCTCGACCTCGTGCAACCGCCTGCGGGCCTCGCGGGCGTCCGCGATGGACCTCTTGAGGTAGTCGCGCAGTTGTACCTCGTCAGCCACTGAACTCAGCTCCCCAGAGACGTCCGGTTGCGAATGCGGCGGTGGTGCGGGGCCGTGCGGATCACCCCGACCGGTCGACGAGCGCGAACAGCTCCTCGTCGGTGGCGGTGTCGAGATCGTCGTCGGCGACGCCGTCCGGGCCGCGTCCGGCCGCCTCGGCGGCGGCCAGTAGCTCCTTCAGCCGCACGGTGATCCGTTCGCGCGCGTCCCCGTCGGCCGCCGCGGCGGCGATGGCCGCCTCCAGCCCGGCGAGCCCGGACAGCACCGGGTCGGCGGGCGTCCCCTCGTCGACGGCCAGTTCCGCGCGCAGGTGGCGGGCGAGGGCCTGCGGGCTGGGGTGGTCGAACACCAGCGTGGCGGGCAGCTTCAGGCCGGTGGCCTCCCGCATCCGGTTGCGCAGCTCCACGGACGTGAGCGAGTCGAACCCGGCGTCCTTGAACGCCGTGTCCGGCCGGACCCCGCCGGGACCGGAGTGGCCCAGCACCACCGCGACCTGCGCGCGCACCACGTCGAGCAGCAGCGCCTCCTGCTCGGCCGCGGACCGCCCGGCCAGCCGGCGGACCAGGCCGCCGCCGTCCCCGGCGGCCGCCCGCGCCGCCTGCCGGTTTGTGTGGACCAGCCCGCGCAGCAGCGGCGGCACCCCGCCGCCGGCCGCCGCGTCGGCCCGCGCGGCGCGCAGGTCCAGCGCGACCGGCACCAGCAGCGCGTGCCCGGAGCCCGCGGCGGCGTCGAACAGCGCCATGCCGTCGGCGGAGCCGAGGGCACCGACACCGCCGCGCCCCTCCCGCCGCGACATCCGCGTCAGGGTGAGGTCGTCGATGGTGTCCCCCATGCCGGTGGCCTGCCGCCACGGGCCCCAGGCGATCGACAGCCCCGGCAGTCCCGCGGCTCGACGGCTCGCCATCAGCCCGTCCAGGTAGGCGTTCGCGGCCGCGTAGCCGCCGCTGCCCGCGCCCATGAACACCGACGACGCCGACGAGTAGACGACGAACGCGCGCAGGTCCGTGCCGCGGGTCAGCTCGTCGAGGTGCCGCACCGCGTCGACCTTCGGCGCGAAGGCGGCGGCCAGCCCGTCGTGCGTCAGCGTGCCGATCACGCCCGCGTTGAACACGCCCGCCGTGTGCACGACCCCGGTCAGGCGCCGGTCGCCGGGAATGGCCGCCAGCAGCGCCGCGACCTGGTCGCGGTCCGCGAGGTCGCAGGCGACCACCGACACCTCCGCGCCCTGGTCGGCGAGTTCGGCGACCAGGGCGTCGACGCCGTCGGCGTCCGGGCCCCGGCGGCTGGCCAGCAGCAGGTGCCGGACGCCGTGCCGGGCGACCAGGTGGCGGGCCGCGAGAGCACCCAGCGTCCCGCCGCCCGAGACCAGAACCGTCCCGTCCGGGCCGAACACCGGCGCGGTGCCGGCGGCCCGGTCGGTGACGCGCGCGAGGCGCGGCACGGCGAGCGTCCCGCCGCGCACCGCGACCTGCGGCTCACCGGACGCCAGCGCCGCGCCCACGGCGGAGCCGGGCCCGTCGGCGGACGCCGGGTCGAGGTCGAGCAGGACGATCCGCTCCGGGTTCTCGGACTGCGCGGCGCGGACGAGGCCCCACACCGCCGACGCCGCCGGGTCGGTCACCGCGCCGTCCCCGGCGGGGACGGCGCCGCGGGTGACGACCACGAGCCGCGCCTCCCCGGCGTCCGCGGCGTCCGCGGCGTCCGCGAGCCACGCCTGGACGACGTCCAGCACGCGGCACGCCAGGTCCAGCTCCGCGCGCGGGCCGTCCCCGCCGAACGCCTCCAGGACCGCCACCGGGGGCGCGTCCGCGCCGGTGCCCAGGGCCGCCACGTCGTCCGCGGTCGCCACCGCCGCCCACGCGGGCGCGGGCGCGGGGTCCTGCGGAGGAGCGGGCAGGTCGGTCCAGTCCACCTGGAACAGGGCGTCGTGGATCGCCGCCGTGTCCGCCAGCGCCGCCTGCTCGGGGGACACCTCGCGCAGGACCAGCGAGTCCATCGCCAGGACCGGCGCGCCGGTCTGGTCGGCGGCCTCCACGGACATCGTGTCCGAGCCGTCCGACGCGACCCGCACCCGCAGCGCCGGCGCGCCGACGGCGTGCAGCCGCACGCCGTTCCAGGAGAACGGCATCACCGACCGCCCGGCCCCCTCCCCGGCGGCCGCGGCGGCGACCGTCCCGGTCTGGAGCGCCGCGTCCAGCAGGGCCGGGTGGAGGCCGAACCCGGCGGCCGCCTCGCGGTGCCCGTCGGGGAGCGCGACCTCGGCGAAGACCTCCTCGCCGCGCCGCCACACCGTCCGGACGCCCTGGAAGACCGGCCCGTACGCGAAGCCGCGGCCGGCCAGGTCGGCGTAGAAGTCCCCGACCTCGACCTCCTGCGCGCCCGGCGGCGGCCACGCGGCGAAATCGAACGCGGCGCCGGTGCCCGGCTCGGCCGACAGGACGCCCGTGGCGTGCCGCGTCCACACGTCCGGGCCGTCCTCGCGCTGCGCGAACACCTCCACCGTCCGCGCCCCGCCGCCGTCCGGGCCGCCCACCACGACCTGCACCCGGACGCCGCCGCGCTCGGGCAGCACCACGGGCGCCTCGGTCACCAGCTCGTCCAGCACCGGGCACCCGGCCTCGTCCCCGGCCCGCAGCGCCAGCTCGACCAGGCCGGTGCCGGGGAAGAGGACCGTGCCGCCGATCGCGTGGTCGGCCAGCCAGGGGTGCGTCCGCAGCGACAGCCGCGAGGTGAACACCAGCCCGTCGGACTCCGGCAGCCGGAGGACGGCGCCGAGCAGCGGATGGCCGGCCGCCGCCTGCCCCAGCGACGCCGCGTCGGCCCGTTCGGCCGAATGGAGCCAGTAGTGCCGGCGGTCGAACGCGTACGTCGGCAGGTCCGGACGTCCGTCCGCGGCGAGCGCGACCGCGCTCCAGTCGACGGCGACACCGCAGACGAACAGCTCGGCCATCGACGTCAGCAGCCGCCGCGTCCCGCCGTCGTCGCGGCGCAGCGACCCGGTCACGACGGCGTCGGCGGCCCGGTCGTCGGCGAGCTCGGCGATCGGCTGCACCAGCACCGGGTGGGCGCTCACCTCCACGAATACCGTGTGGCCCCGGCCGAACAGGTCGGCGACCGCGGGCCCGAACCGCACCCGGGAGCGCAGGTTCCGGTACCAGTAGCCGCCGTCGACGGCCCCGGCGTCCCGCACCCAGCCGTCCGTGACGGTGGACCGGAACGGGATCGCCGGCGCCTGGGCCTCGATCCCCGCCAGGGCCTTGGCGAGGGTGTCCTCGATGTCCTCGACGTGGCGGGTGTGAGACGCGTAGTCGACGGCGATGCGCCGCACGCGGACGCCGTCGGCGTCCAGTGCCTCGACCGCTTCGTCGAGCGCGTCGGCGTCCCCGGCGATCACCACGGAGGAGGGGCTGTTGACCGCGGCGATCTCGACGCGGTCCGCCCACGGTTCCAGGCGGGCGGTCGCGTCCGCTTCCGAGAGCGCGACCGAGGCCATGCCGCCGCGTCCCGAGAGTTCGGCGGCGATGGCTTGGCTTCGCAGCGCCACGACCTTGGCGGCGTCCTCCAAGGACAGGGCGCCCGCGACGCACGCGGCGGCGATCTCGCCTTGCGAGTGCCCGACCACGGCGTCGGGCTTTACTCCGACCGACTCCCACACCGCCGCCAGGCCGACCATGACCGCGAAGCTCGCAGGCTGGAGGACATCGACCCGGTCCAGGAAGCCTGGCTCGGTGTCGCCGCGCAGGACGTCTGTGAGCGACCAGTCCACCCACCGCTCCAGCGCGGCGGCGCACTCGGCGACCCGCTCGGCGAACACCGGCGAGCCGTCAAGCAGCTCGCGGCCCATGCCGACCCACTGCGTGCCCTGGCCGGGGAAGACCCACACGACCTTCCCCGGTGCGCCGGCTGCCCCGGGGGACGCCACGAGACCGGACGCGTTCTCCCCGCGCGCCAACGCGTCCAGTGCGTGCAGCGCCTCCTCGCGGGAGTCCGCGACCACGACCGCGCGCTCGTGCAGCACCGAACGGCCCGCTGCCAGCGCCCCGGCGACCGCGGGGAGGGACGCCTCGGTCCGGTTGAGGAACGCCGCCAAGCGTTCGGCCTGCCCGGCCAGGGACGCGGTGCTCCGGGCCGAGACCACCAGCGGCACCGGGCCGTCGGACGGCGGTGCCTCTTCGGCCGCCGGTTCCTCGGGTGCCTCTTCCAGGATCAGGTGCGCGTTCGTCCCGCTGACGCCGAAGGACGAGACCCCGGCGCGGCGCGGACGTCCGTCCGGCGCCCACTCCCGGGCCTCTGTCAGCAGCTCGACGGCGCCGGTCGACCAGTCCACCTGGGACGTGGGCTCTTCGACGTGCAGGGTCGGCGGCATGACGCCGTGGCGCATCGCCTGCACCACTTTGATGACGCTCGCGACACCGGCGGCGGCCTGCGCGTGCCCGATGTTCGACTTCACCGACCCGAGCCACAGCGGCTCCTCGGGATCGCGCTCCTTGCCGTAGGTGGCCAGGAGCGCCTGCGCCTCGATCGGGTCGCCGAGGGCCGTCCCGGTGCCGTGGCCCTCGACGACGTCCACGTCGGACGGGGACAGGCCGGCGTTGGCCAGCGCTGCGCGGATCACCCGCTGCTGCGACGGACCGTTCGGCGCCGTCAGCCCGTTCGACGCGCCGTCCTGGTTCACGGCGCTGCCCCGCAGCACCGCCAGCACCTTGTGCCCGCGCTCCCGCGCCACCGACAGGCGCTCCAGGACGAGCACGCCGACGCCCTCGGCCAGGCCCATGCCGTCCGCGCCGTCCGCGAACGCCTTGCAGCGGCCGTCCTCGGCCAGGCCCCGCTGCCGGGAGAACACGATGAACGAGTTGGGGCTCGACATCACCATCGCGCCGCCCGCCAGCGCCATCGAGCACTCGCCCGACCGCAGCGCCTGCGCCGCCAGGTGCATCGCGACGAGGGAGGACGAGCACGCGGTGTCGATCGTGACGGCCGGGCCCTCGAACCCGAACACGTACGACACCCGGCCCGACGCCACGCTCGACGCCAGACCGGTGCCGGCGAAGCTGTGCATCTCCGGCCCCTCGACACCGGCGCCGTAGCCCTGCCCGGCGACGCCGGTGAACACGCCGACGTCGCCGCCCTTCAGCGAGGCCGGGTCGATGCCGCCGCCCTCCAGGGCCTCCCACGAGGTCTCCAGCAGGAGCCGCTGCTGCGGATCCATCGCGAGCGCCTCGCGCGGCGAGATGCCGAAGAACCCGGCGTCGAACAGCCCGGCCTCGTGCAGGAACCCGCCCTGGCCGACGTACGTGGTGCCCGACCGGTCGGGATCGGGGTCGAACAGGCCGTCCAGGTCCCAGCCCCGGTCGTCCGGGAAGCCGGACACCGCGTCCCGGCCCTCGGACACCAGCCGCCACAGGTCGTCCGGTCCGGCCACCCCGCCGGGCAGCCGGCACGCCATGCCGACGATCGCGATCGGCTCGCGGAACGCGCCGAGGAGCCGGCGGTTCCGCCGCTTCAGCGTGCCGACCTCCTCCACCGACTTCCGCAGCGCCTCCACGACCTGCTCATACGACGCACTCAACGAACCGCCCCAATCAGTTCCACGGGCCTACTCCTCGCCCATCGCCAGTTGCACGAGGTCGTCGACGTCCAGTTCGGCGACCGGCCGCGCGTCCCCGTCGGACGCCCCGTCCGGTCCGGTCTCGCCCAGGTCGGCCAGCCTGGTCAGCACGTCGACCAGTCCCGCCTCGCGCAGCCGCGCCAGCGGGACCGAGGCGAGCACGTGCCGCAGCCGCTCCTCGTCCAGGGCCGCGCCGGACGTCCCGCCGCCCGCGCCGTTGCCCGTCCCGCCGGCCGGGCCGGCGTCCGGGACCAGTTCCGTGCGCAGGTGGCGGGCGAGGGCCTGCGGGGTCGGGTAGTCGAACACCAGCGTGGCCGGGAGCTTCAGCCCGGTCGTCTCGCGCAGCCGGTTGCGCAGCTCCACCGAGGTCAGCGAGTCGAACCCGGCGTCCTGGAACGCCGCGTCCGCCCGCACCGCCTCCGGCCCGGCGTGGCCGAGCACGGCGGCGACCTGGCCGCGCACCAGGTCGAGGAGCAGGGCCTCCTGCTCGTCGGCGGCGAGCCCGGCCAGCGTGCGCGGCAGCGCGTCGCCGTCCGCGGCGGCCGTCCGCGCCTGCCTGCGGCCGGCCCGGACCAGCCCGCGCAGGACGGGCGGCAGCGTGCCGCCGGACTCGGCGTCCGCCCGCAGCGCGGCCGTGTCCAGCTTGATCGGCACCAGCAGGGACTCGTCCAGCCGCAGCGCGTCGTCGAATGCCGCCAGGCCCTCGGCCGGCGTCAGTTCCAGGACGCCGCCGCGGTCGGCGCGCGCGTGGTCGACGGCGCCGAGGTGGGCGGCCATGCCGACACCGCGCTCCCACAGGCCCCACGCCAGTGACAGGCCCGGCAGGCCCGCGGCGCGGCGGCTCGCCATCAACCCGTCCAGGTAGGCGTTCGCCGCCGCGTAGTTGCCCTGGCCGCCGCCGCCGGCCACGCCCGCGACGGACGAGAACACGACGAACGCGTCCAGCTGCATGCCCCGGGTCAGCTCGTCCAGGTGCCGCACCGCGTCGACCTTCGGCGCGAACACCCCGGCGAGCCGCTCCGGCGTCAGCGCGCCGATCACGCCGTCGTCGAAGACACCGGCGGTGTGGACGACTCCGCTCAGGGGATGCTCGGCGGGCACGGACCCCAGCAGCGCCGCGACCTGGTCGCGGTCCGCGAGGTCGCAGGCGACCACCGACACTTCCGCGCCCTGGTCGGACAGCTCGGCGACCAAGGCGTCCGCCCCTTCGGCGTCCGGGCCCCGGCGGCTCGCCAGGAGCAGGCGGCGGACGCCGTGCCGCGCGACCAGATGCCGGGCGGCCAAGCCGCCGAGGGCGCCCGCGCCCGACACCAGCACCGTCCCCTCCGAACCGAACGCCACCGGGACGTCCGCCACTGGCACGGAACCGGCGGCGCGGGCGAGACGCGGAACGGACAGGGCCGTGCCGCGCACCGCGACCTGCGGCTCACCCGATGCGAGCACCGCGCCCAGCACCGGCCCGGCGTCACCCGCCGACGCGGGATCGAGGTCGAGCAGGACGATCCGGTCCGGGTGCTCGGCCTGCGCCGACCGGACCAGGCCCCACACCGCCGACGCCGCCGGGTCGGTCACCGCGCCGTCCCCGGCGGGCACCGCACCCCGGGTCGCGATCACCAGCCGCGACTCCTCCAGCGCGGGCGCGGCCAGCCACGCCTGCACGGCGCCCAGCACGCGGGACGTCACCGCCAGCGCCGCGTCGGGGCCGCCTCCGTCGGCGTCCAGGACGGCCGCCCGCGGGACGGTCCCGCCCTCGGCGAGCGCCGCCACGTCCGAGGCGCCGTGCACCGGCGTCCAGGACGGCGCGGGCTCCCCGAGCGGCGCGGGCAGTCCGGTCCACCGCACCCGGAACAGCGCGTCCGCGCTCCCGGACGCCGCGGCGCCCAGCCGCTCGGCGGACACGGGCCGGGACACCAGCGAGTCCATCGTCAGGACCGGCCCGCCGGTCTCGTCGGCGGCCTCGACCGCCAGCGCGTCGGTGCCCGCGGGCGCGAGCCGCACCCGCAGCACCGACGCTCCGGAGGCGTGCAGGGCCAGCCCGTTCCACGCGAACGCCAGCACCGGCTCTCCCGGCTCGTCCGCGCCGCCGACGGTGGCGGCCTGGAGGGCGGCGTCCAGCAGCGCCGGGTGGAGCCCGAACCGGGCCGCGTCCTTGCGGAGGTCGTCGGGGAGCGCGGCTTCGGCGAAGACCTCCTCGCCGCGCCGCCACACGGCCCGCAGCCCCTGGAACGCGGGCCCGTACCCGTAGCCGCGTTCGGCGAGGCCGGAGTAGAAGCCGGCGACGTCGACCTCCGCCGCGCCCGGCGGCGGCCACGCCGCGAAGTCGAACCCGGTACCGGCGTCCGGCTCGGCCGACAGGACGCCGGTGGCATGCCGCGTCCACGCGTCGCCGCCGCCGTCGCGCCGCGAGAACACCTCCACGGTGCGGGCGCCGTCCCCGCCGGGGCCGCTCACGGCGACCTGCACGCGGACGCCGCCGTGCTCGGGCACCGCCAGCGGCGCCTCGATCACCAGCTCGTCCAGCGTCGGGCAGCCCGCCTCGTCCCCGGCCCGCACGGCCAGCTCGACCAGCCCGCTCCCCGGGAGGAGCACCGACCCGCCGACCGCGTGGTCGGCCAGCCACGGGTGGGTCCGCAGCGACAGCCGCGAGGTGAACACCAGCCCGCCGGACTGCGGCAGGTGCACGACCGCGCCCAGCAGCGGGTGGTCGGCCGCGGCCTGGCCGAGGGACTCCGCGTCCGTCGCCGGCCCGGCGGGCTTAAGCCAGTAGTGCCGGTGGTCGAACGCGTACGTCGGCAGCGCCACCCGGCCGGGCGGGACGTCCGGCAGCACGGCGCTCCAGTCGAGCGCGACGCCCCGGACGTACGCCTCGGCCATCGAGGTGAGCAGGCGCCGCATGCCGCCGTCGTCGCGGCGCAGCGACCCGGTCACCACGGCGTCGACGTCGGTGCCGTCCACGACCTCGCTGATCGGCTGCACGAGCACCGGGTGCGCGCTCATCTCGACGAACACCGAGTGCCCCTGGTCGAGCAGCTCGGCGACGGCGGGCCCGAACCTGACCTGGGCGCGCAGGTTCCGGTACCAGTAGTCGCCGTCGACGACCCCGGCCCCCTCGATCCACTCGCCCGTCACCGTCGACAGCCACGGGACGGCCGGCGCCTGCGCGCGGATCCCGGCCAGCTTCTCCGCCAGCAGCCCCCGGATGTCCTCGACCTGGTTGGTGTGCGACCCGTAGTCCACGGGGACCCGCCGCACCCGGACGCCCCGGTCTTCGACGGCCGCCAGCGCCTCGGACAGGGCGCCGGCCTCGCCGGCGACCACCACCGACGCGGGCCCGTTGACCGCCGCGACCTGCACGCGGTCCGCCCACGGCGCCAGCAGGGCGGCCGCGTCGTCCTCGCCGAGCGCCACCGACGCCATCCCGCCGCGCCCGGCGAGGCCCGCGGCGATGGCCTGGCTGCGCAGCGCCACCACCCGGACGGCGTCCTCCAGCGAGAGCGCGCCGGACACGCAGGCTGCGGCGATCTCGCCCTGGGAGTGCCCCACCACGGCGTCCGGCCGCAGCCCGTACGACCGCCACACCTCGGCCAGTCCCACCATCACGGCGAAGCTCGCCGGCTGCACCACGTCGACCCGGTCCAGCAGGTCGGGGGCGGCGCGGCCGCGCAGCACGTCGGTCAGCGACCAGTCGACGAGGCCCGCGAGCGCGGCGGCGCACTCGCCGACCCGCCCGGCGAACGCGGGGGAGGAGTCCAGCAGTTCGCGGCCCATGCCGATCCACTGCGCGCCCTGCCCCGGGAACACCCACACGACCTTGCCCGGCGTGCCCGCCCGGCCGGTGACCACGCCGCCCGCGGCCTCGCCGCGGGCCAGCGCCGCCAGCCCCGCCTTCGCTTCGGCGCGGGACCCGGCGACCACCACCGCGCGCTCGTCCAGCGCGGCGCGGTCGGACACCAGCGCCCCGGCGGCGGCCGGGAGCGGGACGTCGCCGTCGAGGAACGCGGCCAGCCGGGCGGCCTGCCCCGCCAGCGCCCCGGCGCCGCGGGCGGACACCACCACGGGCAGCACGCCGTGCGCCGCGCCGTCCCCGGCGCCGGGCTCGGCGTCGTCGGCCAGCTCGTCCGGCGGCGCCTCCTCCAGGATCAGGTGCGCGTTCGTCCCGCTGACCCCGAACGCCGACACCCCGGCCCGGCGCGGACGCCCGGTGCGGGGCCAGTCGCGGGACTCGGTCAGCAGCTCGACGGCCCCGGCGGACCAGTCCACCTCGGGGGTGGGCGCGTCCACGTGCAGCGTCGCGGGGAGCGTCTCGTTGCGCAGCGCCTGCACCATCTTGATCACGCTGGCGACACCGGCGGCGGCCTGCGCGTGCCCGATGTTGGACTTCAGCGACCCGAGCCACAGCGGCTGCCCGGCGTCCCGGTCCTGCCCGTAGGTGGCCAGGAGCGCCTGCGCCTCGATCGGGTCGCCGAGGGCCGTCCCGGTGCCGTGGCCCTCGACGACGTCCACGTCGGACGGCGCGAGCCCGGCGTTGGCCAGCGCTGCGCGGATCACCCGCTGCTGCGACGGACCGTTCGGCGCCGTCAAACCGTTCGACGCGCCGTCCTGGTTCACGGCGCTGCCGCGCAGCACCGCCAGCACCTGGTGGCCGCGCTCGCGCGCCACCGACAGGCGCTCCAGGACGAGCACGCCGGCGCCCTCGGCCCAGCCGGTGCCGTCGGCCGCGGCGGCGAACGCCTTGCAGCGCCCGTCGACGGCCAGGCCGCGCTGCCGGGAGAACTCCACGAAGGCGCCCGGGTTCGCCATGACCGTCGCGCCGCCCGCCAGCGCCATCGAGCACTCGCCCGACCGCAGCGACTGCGCCGCCAGATGCATCGCCACCAGCGACGACGAGCACGCCGAGTCGATCGTGACCGCCGGGCCCTCGAACCCGAACACGTACGACACCCGGCCCGACACGACGCTGGACGACCCGCCCGTCCCGGCGAAGCCCTCCAGTTCCGGCGTGACGACGTCCGCGCCCGGCGCGACGTAGCCCTGGCCGAACGCGCCGACGAACACGCCGACGTCCGCGCCCCGGTACGCCGTCGCGTCGACGCCCGCGGTCTCCAGCGCCTCCCACGAGGTCTCCAGCAGCAGCCGCTGCTGCGGGTCCATCGCGAGCGCCTCGCGCGGCGAGATGCCGAAGAACCCGGCGTCGAACAGCCCGGCCTCGTGCAGGAACCCGCCCCGGTCGGTGTAGGACGTGCCGGGGCGCTCCCAGTCCGGGTCGAACAGGCCGTCCAGGTCCCAGCCCCGGTCGGTGGGGAAGCCGGACACCGCGTCCCGGCGCTCCGCCACCAGCCGCCACAGGTCGTCCGGACCGGCCACCCCGCCGGGCAGCCGGCACGCCATGCCGACGACGGCGATCGGCTCGTCGGCGTCGGCCGCGGCGGTGGCCCGCGCCACCGGGGCGGGCGCCGCGTCGCCGGACCCGTCCCCGAGTTCGGCGCGCAGGTGGCGGGCGAGGGCCTGCGGGTTGGGGTGGTCGAACACCAGCGTGGCGGGCAGCTTCAGCCCGGTGGCCTCGCGCAGCCGGTTGCGCAGCTCCACCGCCGTGAGCGAGTCGAACCCGGCGTCCCGGAAGGCCGCGTCCGCCCGGACCGCGCCCGCCCCGGCGTGCCCGAGCACCGCGGCGACCTGGCCGCGGACCAGGTCCAGCAGCAGGGCGAGCCGGTCGTCCGGGGTGAGACCCGCGAGCCGCTCGGCCAGCCCGCCGCGCGCGCCGCCGCTGTCCGCGGCCTGCGCCGCCTGCCGGCGGCGGCCGGCGCGGACCAGGCCGCGCAGCATGTGCGGCACCGCCCCGCCCGCGGCGGCGTCGGCGCGGACGCTGCGCAGGTCGATCCGGGCGGGGACGAGGAGCGAACGCCCGGAACCGAGCGCGGCCTCGAACAACTCCATCCCCTCGGCCTGCGACATCAACTGCAGACCGCCACGCCTGCTCATCCGGGAACGAGTGAGGTCGTCGGTGCCCGCGGCCATCCCCCCGGACGTCTGGTCCCACAGGCCCCAGGCCAGCGACAGGCCCGGCAGGCCCTCGGCGCGACGGCTCGCCATCAACCCGTCCAGGTAGGCGTTGGCAGCTGCGTAGCTGCCGCTGCCCGCGCCCATGAACACGCCCGACACCGAGGAGTAGACGACGAACGCGGCCAGATCCATGTCCCGGGTCAGCTCGTCCAAGTGCCGCACCGCGTCGGCCTTGGGCGCGAACACCCTGGCGAGCCGCTCCGGCGTCAGCGTCCCGATCACGCCCGCGTCGATGACGCCGGCGGTGTGGACGACTCCGGTCAGGGGATGCTCGGCGGGCACGGACGCCAGCAGCTCCGCGACCTGGTCGCGGTCCGCGAGGTCGCAGGCGACCACCGACACTTCCGCGCCCTGGTCGGACAGCTCGGCGACCAAGGCGTCCGCTCCTTCGGCGTCCGGGCCCCGGCGGCTCGCCAGAAGCAGACGGCGGACACCGTGGCGGGCGACCAGATGCCGGGCGGCCAAGCCGCCAAGGGCGCCCGCGCCCGACACCAGCACCGTCCCCTCCGAACCGAACGCGGGGGGCGCGTCCTCGGGCCGCCGCACCGCGCGGGCGAGGCGCGGGACGAACAGGGCCGTGCCGCGCACCGCGACCTGCGGCTCACCGGACGCGAGCACCGCGCCCAGCACCGGCCCGGCGTCACCGGCCGACGCGGGATCGAGGTCGAGCAGGACGATCCGGTCGGGGTTCTCGGCCTGCGCCGACCGGACCAGGCCCCACACCGCCGACGCCGCCGGGTCGGTCACCGCGCCGTCCCCGGCGGGCACCGCACCCCGCGTCAGGACCACCAGCCGCGACTCCTCCAGCGCGGGCGCGGCCAGCCACGCCCGGACGATGGCCAGGACCCGGGAGGTCAGGGCCAGGGGCGCCCGCGTGTCGTCGGCGAACGCCCGGAGGACCGCCGCCGCGGGCGCGTCCTCGGCCAGGGCGGCCACGTCCTCCTCGGTCGCCACCGGCGCCCACGACGGCGCGGACGCCGCCGCCGCGGTCAGCTCCGTCCAGTCGACCTGGAACAGCGAGGTGGCGCCGGCGGCGCCGGCGGCCGCCTCACCCGGCCGCGACACCACCGAGTCCACGGTCAGGACCGGCCCGCCGGTCTCGTCGGCCGCCGCCAGCGACACCGTGCCGGGCCCGCCGGGCGTCAGCCGCACCCGCAGCACCGACGCCCCGGACGCGTGCAGCGCGAACCCGCGCCAGTCGAGCGGCTGCCGCGGCTCGTCGGCGGCGCCGGCCAGCAGCGCCGCCTCCAGCAGCACCGGGTGGAGACCGAACCGGCCCGCGTCCGCGCCCTGCTCCTCGGGCAGGGCGACCTCCGCGAACAGCTCGTCTCCGCGCCGCCACACGGCCCGCACGCACCGCGCCGCTCCTTCGCCGCCGAGGTCGCCGGCCTCCCGCGCGCCGGCCGGCGGCCAGACGGCCGCGTCGAACGGCTCCGGCACGGCGGGCGCGGCCGACAGCCGCCCGGTGGCGTGGCGGGTCCAGCCGTCCGCGCCGTCGTCCCCGGCGACGTCCTCGCGCTGCGAGTACACCTCCACGGTGCGCGCACCGTCGTCGTCCGGTCCGCCCAGGACGACCTGGACGCGCACCCCGCCGTGCTCGGGCAGCACGAGCGGGGCCTCGATCTCCAGCTCGTCCAGGACGGTGCACCCGGCCTCGTCCCCGGCGCGCACCGCCAGCTCGACCAGCCCGGTGCTCGGGACGTCCGCGAGCCACGGATGCACCCGCAGCGACAGCCGCGAGGTGAACACCAGCCCGTCCGACTGCGGCAGCGGCATCACCGCGCCCAGCAGCGGATGGTCGGCGCCCGCCAGCCCGAGCGCCGGTGCGTCCTTGCTCCCGGCCGGGTGGAGCCAGTAGGGCCGGTGGTCGAACGCGTACGTCGGCAGGTCCACGTCGCGCGGCGCCTGCGGCAGCAGGCCGCTCCAGTCGACGGCGACGCCCCGGACGAACAGTTCGGCCATCGAGGTGAGCAGGCGCCGCATGCCGCCGTCGTCGCGGCGCAGCGACCCGGTCACCACGGCGTCGGTGTCGGTCCCGTCCACGATCTCGCTGATCGGCTGGACCAGCACCGGGTGTGCGCTGACTTCCACGAACACGCCGTGGCCCTGGTCGAGGAGGGCGGAGAGGGCGGATCCGAACCGGACCCGGTTGCGCAGGTTCCGGTACCAGTAGCCGCCGTCGACCACCCCGGCCTCGGAGATCCACTCGCCGGTCACCGTCGACAGCAGCGGAATCGTCGGCGCCTGCGCCTCGATCCCGACCAGCGCCTCGGCGAGCGTGTCCTCGATGTCCTCGACGTGGCTGCTGTGGGAGGCGTAGTCGACGGCGATCCGCCGTCCGCCGAGCGCCGTGACCGCCTCGTCCAGCGCCTCGCGGTCCCCGGCGATCACCACCGAGGAGGGACCGTTGACCGCCGCGATCTCCACGCGGTCCGCCCACGGCTCCAGGCGGGCCGTCACTTCTGATTCCGGCAGCGCGATCGACGCCATGCCGCCGCGTCCCGACAGCTCGGCGGCGATGGCCCGGCTTCGCAGGGCCACCACCTTCGCGGCGTCCTCCAGAGACAGGGCGCCCGCCACGCACGCGGCGGCGATCTCGCCCTGCGAGTGCCCCACCACGGCGTCGGGGCGCACGCCGACCGACTCCCACACCGCTGCGAGGCCGATCATGACGGCGAAGCTCGCGGGCTGGAGGACGTCGACCCGGTCGAGGAGATCCGGCTCGGTGTCGCCGCGCAGGACGTCCGTCAGCGACCAGTCCACCCACCGCTCCAGAGCAGCGGCGCACTCGGCGATGCGTTCGGCGAACACCGGGGAGGAATCGAGCAGCTCGCGGCCCATGCCGGCCCACTGCGTGCCCTGGCCGGGGAAGACCCACGCGAGCTTGCCGAACGCGCCCGCGCTGCCGGTCACGATGCCGGGCGCGCCTTCACCGCGCGTGAGCGCGCCGAGGGCGTCCAGCGCTTCCTCGCGGGAGGCCGCCACCACCACGGCGCGGTCGTCCAGGACCGCACGGTGGGCCAGCAAAGCGCTCGCCACGTGCGGAAGTGGCGGCTCGCCGGAGCCCTCCAGGTAGGCCGCCAGCCGTTCGGCTTGTCCGGCCAGGGATCCCGTGCTCCGGGCCGAGACCACCAGCGGCACCGGGCCGTCGAACGGCGGCGCCTCCTCGGCGACCGGCTCCTCGGGGGGCTCCTCCAGGATCAGGTGCGCGTTCGTCCCGCTGATCCCGAACGACGACACGCCCGCTCGGCGCGGATGCCCGTTCGGTGACCAGTCCCGGGCCTCGGCCAGGAGCTCGACGGCGCCGGTCGACCAGTCCACCTGGGACGTGGGCTCTTCGACGTGCAGGGTCGGCGGCATGACGCCGTGCCGCATCGCCTGCACCATCTTGATGACGCTCGCGACCCCGGCGGCGGCCTGCGTGTGCCCGATGTTCGACTTCAGCGAGCCCAGCCATACCGGGCTCTCCTCGCCGCGTCCCTTGCCGTAGGTGGCCAGGAGCGCCTGCGCCTCGATCGGGTCGCCGAGGGCCGTCCCGGTCCCGTGGCCCTCGACGACGTCCACGTCGGACGGCGCGAGCCCGGCGTTGGCGAGGGCGGCGCGGATCACCCGCTGCTGCGACGGCCCGTTCGGCGCGGTCAGCCCGTTCGACGCACCGTCCTGGTTCACCGCGCTGCCGCGCAGCACCGCAAGCACCTTGTGGCCGCGCTCGCGCGCGACCGACAGGCGCTCCAGGACGACGATGCCGACGCCCTCGGACAGGACCGTGCCGTCCGCGCCCGACGCGTACGCCTTGCAGCGGCCGTCCTCGGCCAGGCCCCGCTGCCGCGACATGCCGAGCACGCCGATCGGCGAGCCCATCACGGCGACGCCGCCCGCCAGCGCCATCGAGCACTCGCCGGACCGCAGCGCCTGGGCGGCCATGTGCATCGCGACGAGGGAGGACGAGCACGCGGTGTCGATCGTGACGGCCGGGCCCTCGAACCCGAACACGTACGACACGCGGCCGGAGGCGACGCTCCCCGCCGTGGCGGTCGTGACGAAGCCCTCCAGCTCCGCGGGCATGTTGCTCAGGGATTCGAGGTAGTCGTGGATGGACACGCCGGAGAACACGCCGATGTCGGCGCCGCGCGCCGCGGTCGGGTCGACGCCCGCCCGTTCGAGCGCCTCCCAGGACGCCTCTAGCAGCAGCCGCTGCTGCGGGTCCATCGCGAGCGCCTCGCGCGGCGAGATCCCGAAGAACCCGGCGTCGAACTGGGCGGCCTCGTGCAGGAACCCGCCGCGGGTGGTGTACGAGGTGCCCGCGCGCTCCGGGTCGGCGTCGAACAGGGCGTCCAGGTCCCAGCCGCGGTCGTCGGGGAAGGACGACATGCCCTCGCGGCCCTCGGACACCAGCCGCCACAGGTCGTCCGGGCCGGTGACCTGACCCGGCAGCCGGCACGCCATGCCGACGATCGCGATGGGGTCGCCGGCGTCGGCGGCGCCCGCGGCGGTCGCCGCGCGGGCGCCGGACGCGGCGGGCGCCTCGTCGCCGTGCTCGTCGCCGAGTTCCTCGCGCAGGTGGCGGGCGAGCGCCACCGGGGTCGGGTAGTCGAAGATCAGCGTGGCGGGCAGTTTGACCCCGGTCGCCGCGCTCAGCCGGTTCCGCAGCTCCACCGCGGTCAGGGAGTCGAACCCGATGTCGCTGAAGCCGCGGGTGCCCTGCGCCAGTTCCGGCCCGGTGAAGCCGAGCACCCCGCCCGCCTCGTCCTGGACGAGCGACAGCAGGACGCCCTCCCGCTCCTCCGGCGGCAGCCCCGCGAGCCTGCGCAGCAGCCCGCCGCCGTCGCCGGCGGCCCGCGCCACCCGCCGGCCGGTGCGGACCAGGCCGCGCAGCAGGTGCGGGACGTCCTCGCCCGCCGCGGCCTTGCCGCGCAGCGTCCGCAGGTCCAGCTTGATCGGGACCAGCAGCGCCCGGTCGGCGTGCAGCCCGGTGTCGAGCATCTCCAGGCCCTCGGCGGGCGTCATCGCGAGGACGCCGCCGCGGCTCATCCGCGCCTGGTCGGTGGCGCCGAGGTGCGCGGTCAGGCCGTCGCTCTGCTCCCACAGCCCCCACGCCAGGGACAGCCCCGGCAGGCCCGCCGCGCGGCGGCCCGCCATCAGCCCGTCCAGGTACGCGTTCGCCGCCGCGTAGTTGCCCTGGCCGGCGGACCCCATGAGCGCGGCGGCCGACGAGAACACCACGAACGCGTCCAGGTCCGTGCTCCGGGTCAGCTCGTCGAGGTGCCGCACCGCGTCGACCTTCGGCGCGAACACCCCGGCCAGCCGCTCCGGGGTCAGCGCGCCGATCACGCCGTCGTCCAGGACGCCCGCCATGTGGACGACGCCGGTCAGGGGGCGCTCGGCGGGGACGGACGCCAGCAGGTCCGCGACCTGGTCCCGGTCGGCGACGTCGCAGGCGGCCACGGACACCTCAGCGCCCTGGTCGGCGAGTTCGGCGACCAGGGCGTCGACGCCGTCGGCGTCCGGGCCCCGGCGGCTGGCCAGCAGCAGGTGCCGGACGCCGTGCCGGGCGACCAGGTGGCGGGCGACGACGCCGCCCAGCGAGCCGGTGCCGCCGGTGACCAGGACCGTCCCGTCCGGGCGGAACACGGCGGGCGCGTCCGGGGCCTCCCCGGCGGCCCGCGCCAGGCGGGGCGCGGACCAGGTCCCGCCGCGGACCGCGAGCTGCGGCTCGCCGCAGGCCAGCGCCGTCCCCAGCAGCGGCCCCGCGTCCCCGGCCGGGTCGCCCGCGGGGTCGCGGTCCAGCAGGACGATCCGGTCCGGGTTCTCGGCCTGGGCGGCGCGGACGAGGCCCCACACCGCCGCGCCGGCGGCGTCGGTCACCGCGCCGTCCCCGGCGGGCACCGCGCCCCGGGTCAGCACCACCAGCCGCGCGTCCGCGGCGCCGGCGCCGTCCAGCCAGCGCTGGAGGATCTCCAGCACCCGCGCGGTCAGCGCCAGGGGCGCGTCCGCTCCGCCGGAGGCGTCCAGGACGGTCACCGCGGGCGCGTCCGGCGGCAGCGCGGCCACGTCGTCGGCGGTGGCGACCGGCGTCCACGGCGGCGCGTCCGCCCGCGGCGCCGGGGGCACCTCGGTCCACTCCACCCCGAACAGCGCGTCGCCGCCCGCGGCCGCGGCCGTCTCCAGCTGGTCGTCGGACACCGGCAGCGACACCAGCGAATCCATGGTCAGCACCGGGCCGCCGGTCTCGTCGGCGGCCTGGAACGACAGCGCGTCCGTCCCGCACGGCGCGACCCGCACCCGCATCGCGGACGCGCCGACGGCGTGCAGCACCAGCCCGTTCCACGCGAACGGCAGCACCCGGCGGTCGTCGCCGGGGTCGGCGAAGGCGTTCGTGTGCAGCGCCGCGTCCAGCAGCGCGGGGTGGACGCCGAAGCGGCCGGCGTCCTCCCGGTGCTCGCCGGGCAGGGCGACCTCGGCGAACACCTCCTCGCCGCGCCGCCACACCGCCCGCAGGCCCTGGAACGCCGGGCCGTAGGCGTAGCCGCGCTCCACCAGGTCGGGGTAGAAGCCGGTGATCTCGACCGGCTCCGCGCCGGGCGGCGGCCAGGCCGTGAAGTCGAACTGCGTCTCCCTGGGGCGGGACGTGTCCGACAGCAGGCCGGTGGCGTGCCGCGTCCACGCGTCCTCGCCGGAGTCCTCGCGCAGGGAGTACACGTCCACCGTGCGCGCGCCGGTGCCGGTCGGTCCGCCGACCGCGACCTGGAGGCGGACCCCGCCCTGCTCGGGCAGCACCAGCGGCGCCTCGATCACGAGCTCGTCCAGGACGCCGTAGCCGAACTCGTCGCCCGCCCGCACCGCGAGGTCGACGTACACCGTGCCGGGGATGAGCACGGCGCCGCCGATGGCGTGGTCGGCGAGCCAGGGGTGCGTCCGCAGCGACAGCCGCGAGGTGAACACCAGCCCGTCCGACTGCGGCAGCGGCACCACCGCGCCCAGCAGCGGATGGTCGGCACCGGTCAGCCCCAGCGACGCCGCGTCGGTCGCCGAGTCGCCGAGCCGGAGCCAGTAGTGCCGGTGGTCGAACGCGTACGTCGGCAGGTCCACGTGCCGGGACGTCGCGCCCGCGGGCAGGACCGCGGGCCAGTCCAGCGCGACGCCGCGCACGAACAGTTCGGCCATCGAGGTCAGCAGGCGCCGCGTCCCGCCGTCGTCGCGGCGCAGCGACCCGGTCACCACGACGTCGGCGTCGGTCCCGTCCACGATCTCGCTGATCGGCTGGACCAGGACCGGGTGGGCGCTGACCTCGACGAACACGCCGTGGCCCTGGTCGAGCAGGTCGGTGACGGCAGGCCCGAACCGGACCCGGTTGCGCAGGTTCCGGTACCAGTAGCCGCCGTCGACGACCCCGGCCTCCTCGATCCACTCGCCGGTCACCGTCGAGTAGAACGGCACCGCCGGGGCCTGCGCCTCGATGCCCGCGAGCGCCTCGTCGAGGGTGCCGCGGACGTCCTCGACGTGGCGGCTGTGGGACGCGTAGTCCACGGCGACCCGCCGCACGCGGACGCCCTGCTCGTCGAGCACGTCCAGCGCTTCGTCGAGCGCCCGGGCGTCGCCCGCGATCACGACGGAGGAGGGCCCGTTCACGGCCGCGACCTCGACGCGGTCCGCCCACGGTTCCAGGCGGGCGGTCGCGTCGTCCTCGCTCAGCGCGACCGACGCCATGCCGCCGCGCCCGGACAGCTCGGCGGCGATGGCCTGGCTTCGCAGCGCCACGACCTTGGCGGCGTCGTCCAGAGACAGCGCGCCCGCGACGCACGCGGCTGCGATCTCGCCTTGCGAGTGCCCCACCACGGCGTCGGGCTGGACGCCGACCGACTCCCACACAGCCGCCAGGCCAATCATGACCGCGAAGCTCGCGGGCTGGAGGACGTCGACCCGGTCCAGGAAACCCGGCTCGGTGTCGCCGCGCAGAACGTCCGTCAGCGACCAATCCACCCACCGCTCCAACGCGGCGGCGCACTCGGCGACCCGGTCGGCGAACACCGAGGAAGACTCCAGCAACTCGCGGCCCATGCCGACCCACTGCGTGCCCTGCCCCGGGAAGACCCACACGACCTTGCCCGGTGCACCGGAAGCCCCGGGGGACGCCACCAGACCGGACGCGTTCTCCCCGCGCGCCAACGCGTCCAGTGCGTGCAGCGCCTCCTCGCGGGAGTCCGCGACCACGACCGCGCGCTCGGGCAGCACCGAACGGCCCGCCGCCAGCGCCCCGGCCACGGCCGCCGGCGGGACGTCCTCCGCGTCGCGGAGGAACGCCGCGAGGCGCTCCGCCTGGCCGGCCAGGGACGCGGCGGTCCCGGCCGAGACCACGAGCGGCACCGCCCCGCCCGGCAGGCCGTCCGCCGCCTCGGGCGCGGCCTCCTCGGCGGGCGCCTCCTCGACGGGCGCCTCCTCGACGATGAGGTGCGCGTTCGTCCCGCTGGCGCCGAACGACGACACGCCCGCCCGGCGCGGACGCCCGGCGGGGGACCACCCCCGGGGCTCGGTCAGCAGCCGGACCGCCCCCGAGGACCAGTCGACCTGCGGGCTCGGCGCGTCCACGTGCAGGGTCGCGGGCAGCTCCCCGTGCCGCAGCGCCTGCACCATCTTGATCACCCCGGCGACACCGGACGCCCCCTGGGTGTGGCCGATGACGGACTTCACCGAGCCGAGCCACAGCGGCTCCTCGGGGTCCCGGTCCTTGCCGTAGGTGGCCAGGAGCGCCTGCGCCTCGATCGGGTCGCCGAGCACGGTGCCGGTGCCGTGGCCGTCCACGGCGTCGACGTCGGACGGGGCCAGGCCGGCGCTGTCGAGCGCCTTGCGGATCACCCGCTGCTGCGACGGGCCGTTCGGCGCCGTCAAACCGTTCGACGCGCCGTCCTGGTTCACGGCCGAGCCGCGGATCACGGCCAGCACCCGGTGCCCGCGCTCCCGCGCCGCCGACAGCCGCTCCAGCAGCAGGACGCCCACGCCCTCGGCCCAGCCGGAGCCGTCCGCGCACGCCGCGTAGGACTTGCAGCGCCCGTCGAACGCCAGCGCCCGCTGCCGCGCGAAGCCGACGAACCCGCCGGGCGTCGCCATCACCGTCGCGCCGCCCGCCAGCGCCATCGAGCACTCGCCCCGGCGCAGCGCCTGCGCGGCGAGGTGGATCGCCACCAGGGACGACGAGCACATCGTGTCGACGGTCACCGCCGGGCCCTCCAGCCCGAGCGCGTAGGCGACCCGGCCGGACGCGACGCCGCCCGCGGTGCCGAGGGCGCGCTCCAGGCTCATGAAGTCCTCGAACCCGCTCAGGTCGGGCGCGTAGTCCTGGTGCACGACGCCGGCGAACACGCCGACGTCGGTGCCGCGCAGCGAGTCGGGGGCGATGCCGGCGCGTTCGAGGGTCTCCCAGGAGACCTCCAGCAGCTGCCGCTGCTGCGGGTCCATCGCCAGCGCCTCGCGCGGCGAGATCCCGAAGAACCCGGCGTCGAACTGCGCCGCGTCGTGCAGGAACGCCCCCTCCCGCACGTACGTCGTGCCGGGGTTGTCGGGGTCCGGGTGGTAGAGGCCCTCGAGGTCCCAGCCCCGGTCGTCGGGGAAGCCGGTGTAGACGTCGGTGCCTTCGGACACCACCCGCCAGAAGTCCTCCGGGCCCCGGATGCCGCCCGCGTACCGGCACGCCATGGAGACGATCGCGATGGGCTCCGCCGCCGCGGCGGCGAGGTCGTCGTTCTCCTGCCGGAGCCGCGCGTTCTCCTTCAGCGAGGCACGCAGTGCCTCGACGACCTGCTCGTCTGGCGCCGACATAACTCTCCTCGGGTCGTTCTCCATCGGTGTTCAGCCCGTCCCGCCGAGGGCCCGCTGCACGAGGCCGGCGACGTCCAGTTCGTCGATCGCTTCCGCGTCGTCCGCGCTCCCGGGCGCGGCGGTCGGCGGCGGCTCGCCCGCGCCGTCGCCGTCCGCGGGGTCCGGCTCGGCGAGGGCGAGCAGCGCGTCGAGCACGCCCGCCTCCCGGAACCGGGCGAGCGGCACGGTCGCCAGCACCCCCCGGAGCTCCTCCTCGCGGCCGTCCGGGCCGTCGTCGGGCTCCCGGAGGAGTTCCGCGCGCAGGTGGCCGACCAGCGCCTCGGGGGTCGGATAGTCGAAGATCAGCGTCGCGGGCAGCCGCAGCCCGGTCGCCGCGAGCAGGCTGTTGCGCAGGTTGACGGCGGCCAGCGAGTCGAAGCCGGCCTCCTGGAACGCCTGGCGCGGGCCGATGCCCTCGACGTCGCCGTGGCCGAGGACCGTCGAGGCGTGCTTGCGGACCAACCGGAGCAGGACGCGGTTCTGCTCGGCGTCCGGCACCCCGCGCAGCGACTCCGCGAGGGACGCGGCGGCGTCGCCGTCCTCGCCGTCCGGCTGGGCCGCGCGGAGCGCCGCCCGCGCCTCCGCCAGGTCGGCGAACAGCGGGCTGGGCCGGACCGACGTGAACGCGGGGATGAAGGCGTCCCAGTCCATGTCGACCACGGTCACGGACTTCTCGTTGCCCTCCGCCGCCTGCGCGAACGCGGTGACCGCGAGCTTCGGCGCCATGGGCAGCACGCCGCGGCGCCGCAGCTGGACGAGCGTCGCCTCGTCCATCCCGACCCCGACCTCGTCGAGGGCGCCCCAGGCGATCGAGGTGGCCCGCCCGCCCCGGGCGCGGCGCCGCTCGACGAGCGCGTCGAGGACGGCGTTCGCCGCGCCCGACGGGCCCTGGCCGCCGCCGCCCCACACGCCGGCGATCGAGGAGAAGACGACGAACGCGTCGAGGGGCGTGTCCGCGAACCGCTCGTCCAGCCACACGGCGGTGTCCACCTTGGCCGCGAACACCTCGGCGAGGTCGCGCTCACCGGTGTCGTCCACGGTGCCGGTCCGGGCGATGTCGGCGGTGTGGACGACGGCCGTGAGCGGCGGCCGGTCCGGGTCGTCCGGGACGTCCGGGGCGACCAGCCGCGCGATCGCGTCGCGGTCGGCGTCGGCGCAGGACTCGACGGCGACGTCCAGCCCCATCCCGGCCAGGGCGTCCCGCAGCTCCGGCACGCAGCCGTCCGGCGCGGCCGCGGTGGTGGTGACGACGAGCCGCTCGGCGCCGGCGAGCGCGAGCCACCCGGCGGCGTGCCGGCCGAGGCCCTCCGCGCCGCCGGTGACCAGGACCGTGCCGCGCGGCCGCCAGCGGTCCCCCGCGGGCTCCGGCACGGGCCTGCGGACGAGCCGCCGGCAGTAGACGCCGGAGCGCCGGACCGCGAGCTGGTCCTCGCCGGTGGCGCCGGACAGCACGCCGAGGAGGGCCCGCACCGCGCGCCGGTCGACCGTCGCGGGCAGGTCCACGAGCCCGCCCCACCGGTCGAGGCGCTCCAGCGCGGCGGCCCGGCCGAGCCCCCACACCGCCGCCTGGGCCGGTGCGGTGACGGCGTCCTGGATGCCGATGTTCACCGCGCCCCGGGTCACGCACCACAGCGGCGCGGAGGCGCCGGCGTCGCCCAGGGCCTGGACGAGCGCGAGCGCCGTCGCGGCGCACTCGGCCGGGGCCGCGGCGCCGCGGTCGAGCGCGAGCAGGGACAGCACCCCGTCGACGTCGTGCCCGGCCAGGACGTCGCGCAGGCGTTCGGCGAGCCGCTCGCGGGTGCGGTCGCCGCCGCCGACCTCCAGCAGGACCGTGCCGAGTCCCTGCCCGGTCAGCTCGGCGAGGAGGCCGTCGTCCGGCTCGTCGCCGGCCGGGCTCGCCGGGGCGACCACCAGCCACCGGCCGCCCGGCACGCCCGCGGCGTCGCGGTCGAGCGGCTTCCAGGTGACGTGGTAGCGGAGCCGCTCCGCGTCCGAACGCTCCCGGCGCTTCTCCCGCCAGCCGGCGAGCACCGGGACGAGGTCGCGCAGCGCCCCGCGCTGCTCGGCGGACGCCAGTTCCAGCAGGTCGGCCAGGGAGTCGGCGTCGGTCTTCTCGACCGCCGACCAGAAGTCGGCGTCGGCGCCTCCGGCGGCCTCGCCCTCGACGGCCGCGGCGTCCGCCTCGTCCAGCCAGTAGTGGCGGCGGTCGAAGGCGTAGGTGGGGAGGTCGACCGGCGCCAGCGCGGGCGGCAGGACGGACGTCCAGTCGACGGGGACGCCGCGGACGAACAGTTCGGCCATCGAGGCCAGCAGGCGGCGCGGGCCGCCGTCGTCGCGCCGCAGCGACCCGACGACGAGGGCGTCGGTGTCGCGTCCGTCGGCGATCTCGCTGATGGGCTGGAGCAGGACGGGGTGGGCGCTGATCTCGATGAACACGCCGTGGCCTTCGTCGGCCAGCGCCGCGACGGCCGGAGCGAACCCCACCCGGTTGCGCAGGTTCCGGTACCAGTAGTCGCCGTCGACCACCCCGGCCTCTGTGATCCACTTCCCCAGCACCGTCGAATAGAACGGGACCGCCGGTGCTCGGGCGTCGATCCCGGCGAGGGCCTCGGCGAGGGTGTCCTCGATGTCCTCGACGTGGCGGCTGTGGGAGGCGTAGTCCACGGCGACCCTCCGCACGCGGACGCCGTCGGCGGCCAGCGCCTCGACTGCTTCGTCGAGCGCGTCGGCGTCCCCGGCGATCACCACCGACACGGGGCTGTTGACCGCCGCGACCTCCACGCGGCCCGCCCACCGCTCCAGGCGGGCGGTCGCGTCCGCCTCCGACAGCGCGACCGATGCCATCCCGCCGCGTCCGGACAGCTCCGCCGCGATGGCCTGGCTTCGCAAGGCCACGACTCGCGCTGCATCGTCCAGCGACAGTGCGCCCGCCACGCACGCGGCGGCGATCTCGCCTTGCGAGTGCCCCACGACGGCGTCCGGGCGCACGCCTGCCGACTCCCACACCGCCGCCAGGCCGACCATGACCGCGAAGCTCGCGGGCTGGAGGACGTCGACCCGGTCCAGGAAGCCCGGCTCGGTGTCGCCGCGCAGGACGTCCGTCAGCGACCAGTCCACCCACCGCTCCAGCGCGGCGGCGCACTCGGCGACCCGCTTGGCGAACACCGGCGAGTCGTCCAGCAGTTCGCGGCCCATGCCGACCCACTGCGAACCCTGCCCCGGGAACACCCAGGCCAGCCTTCCCGGCACGTCCACGGTGCCGGTCACCAGGCCGGGCGCGTTCTCGCCGCGGGCGGCCGCGCCCAGCGCGGCGACGGCCTCCTCGCGGGTGCCCGCCACCGCGACCGCCCGCCGCGCCAGCGTCGCCCGGGACGACAGCAGGGTCCCGGCCACGGCGGCGAGCGGCGTCCCGGCGGAGCCGTCGAGGAACGCCGCCAGCCGGCCGGCCTGCCCAGCCAGCGCTCCCGCGCTCCCGGCCGAGACGACCAGCGGCACCACCCCGGTGTCCGGGGCGTCGGCCGCGCCGGACGGCTCCTCGGCGGGGGCCTCCTCGATGATGAGGTGGGCGTTCGTCCCGCTGGCGCCGAAGGAGGACACGGCGGCCCGGCGCGGACGGCCGTCGCGGGGCCACGCGCGGGACTCCGTCAGCACCCGCACCGCACCCGACGACCAGTCCACCTGGGTCGTGGGCTCGTCCACGTGCAGGGTCGCGGGCAGCTCCCCGTGCCGCAGCGCCTGCACCATCTTGATCACGCCGGCGACGCCCGCGGCGGCCTGCGTGTGCCCGATGTTCGACTTCAGCGACCCCAGCCACAGGGGGTGCTCCGGGTCGCGGCCCTGCCCGTAGGTGGCGAGGAGCGCCTGCGCCTCGATCGGGTCGCCGAGGGCCGTCCCGGTGCCGTGCCCTTCGACGGCGTCCACGTCGAGGGGGCCGAGCCCGGCCTTGGCCAGCGCCGCGCGGATCACCCGCTGCTGCGACGGGCCGTTCGGCGCCGTCAGCCCGTTCGACGCGCCGTCCTGGTTCACCGCACTGCCGCGGATCACGGCCAGCACCTTGTGCCCGCGCTCCCGCGCGACCGACAGCCGCTCCAGCAGCAGGACGCCGACGCCCTCGGCCCAGCCGGTGCCGTCCGCGCCGTCCGCGTACGCCTTGCACCGGCCGTCGGCCGACAGCCCCCGCTGCCGCGAGAACTCCAGGAAGGCGTCCGGGCTCGCCATGACCGTCGCGCCGCCCGCCAGCGCCATCGAGCACTCGCCGGAGCGCAGCGCGTGGGCGGCCTGGTGGATCGCGACCAGCGAGGACGAGCACGCCGTGTCCACGGTGACCGCCGGGCCTTCGAGGCCGAACACGTACGACACCCGGCCCGACGCCACGCTCGACGCGGTGCCGGTCATCAGGTAGCCCTGGACGTCCTCGGGCACCTCGCGGAGCCGGGTCACGTAGTCGTGGTGGACGATGCCGGTGAACACGCCGACGTCGCTGCCGCGCACCGACAGCGGGTCGATGCCGGCCCGCTCCAGCGCCTCCCAGGACGTCTCCAGCAGCAGCCGCTGCTGCGGGTCCATCGCGAGCGCCTCGCGCGGCGAGATCCCGAACAGCCCGGCGTCGAACTGCGCGGCGTCGTACAGGAACCCGCCCGAGCGGGTGTAGCTGGTGCCCGCGCGGGCGGGGTCCGGGTCGTACAGCCCCTCGACGTCCCAGCCGCGGTCCAGCGGGAAGCCGGAGACGGCGTCCCGGCGCTCGGCCACCAGCCGCCACAGGTCCTCCGGACCGTCCACGCCGCCCGGCAGCCGCGCGCTCATCGCGACGATCGCGATCGGCTCGTCGGCGTCGCGGACCGCCGCCGGGACGGCCCGCGGCGCCGCGCGCTCGCCGAGCAGTTCGGCGCGCAGGTGCTCGGCGAGCCGCGCGGGCGTGGGGTGGTCGAAGACCAGGGTGCTGGGCAGGTCCACCCCGGTGAAGTCGCGCAGCCGGTTGCGCAGCTTGACCGCGCCGAGGGAGTCGAAGCCGAGGCTGCGGAACGAGCGGTCCTCCTCGAAGCCGTCCTGGCCGCCGTGCCCGAGCACCACCGCGGTGCTCTCCCGGACCAGGTCCAGCACGGCCCGGAACCGGTCGGGGTCCGGCAGCCCGGCCAGCCGGTCCGCCATCGTGCCGCCCGCGCCGTTCGACCGCGCCGCCGCGCGCCGGTCGAGCGGCACCGGCCGGACGTGCCGTGCGCCGTCCGCCGGTTCCGCGGGTGCGCCGGTGGGGGCGGCGAAGGTCACCGGGCCCATGGCCGCGACGGGGGCGCCCGCCGCGTCCGCGAACTCCAGCAGCGGGCCGCCGTCCTCCGCCGGGGTGATCCGCAGCCGCAGCGCGGTCGCGCGCTCGGCGAACACCGCCAGGCGGGCGCAGGACGCCAGGTCGCCGCCGCCGTCGCCCGCCGCGGCGCGCAGCGCGGCGTCGACGAGCAGCGGGTGCAGGACGAACGCGCCGTCCCGCCCGGCCGCGTCGTCCGGCAGCGCGAGTTCGGTGAGGCCGGCCGCGCCCCGCAGGTCGAAGGCCGGTTCGGGCAGCCCGGGGACCAGCACGGCCCCGGCGCGGCGGGTCCACGGCCCGCGCCCGCGACCGGCGGGCCGGGTGTGGACGGCCGCGCGGCGGCGGCCGTCCGGTCCGGGCCCGTCCACCGTCACCCGCACGTCGAGGCGGCCGGGTTCCGGCGGTGCCTGCGGCGCCTCGACGGCGACCTGTTCGAGGGCGCCGCAGCCCGCTTCGGCGCTCGCCCGCACGAGCACCTCCAGCAGCACGGCGGCCGGGTGCCCGGTGCCGTCCGGCGCCGGGAGCCGCCCGGTGAGGACGACGCCGCCGGTGCCCGGCACCTCGACCACCGCGTCGAGCAGCGGGTGCGGGACGCCGAGCCGGTCCGCGCCGCCCGCCGCCGGGCCGGCCTCGACCCAGTAGCGGCGGTGCTGGAACGCGTAGGTGGGCAGCTCGGGCCCGACCTCCGCCGCCGGACGGCCGAGCACCGCCGCCCAGTCGACGGACGAGCCGCGCACGTGCAGGCCCGCCAGCGCGGTCAGGACGTCGGCGGCCTCGGCGCCGTTCCTGCGCAGGGTCGCCAGGCAGCTCCGCTCCTCCCCGCCCAGCGTGCCGAGCGCCATCGCGGCGAGGGACCCGCCGGGCCCCAGTTCGAGGAACGTCGCCGCGCCCCGGTCGCGCAGCGCGGTGACCGCGTCGGCGAACCGGACCGCGCCGCGCGCCTGGTCGGCCCAGTAGTCCGGCGTGCCGAACGTCCCGTCCTCCATCACCCGGCCGGTCAGCGTGGACACGATCGGCAGGTCGCCGGGGCGGACCGGCAGGCCGGCCAGGACGGTGCGGAACTCCGCCAGCGCGGGTTCCATGAGCGGCGAGTGGAAGGCGTGGCTGACCGGCAGCCGCCGCGTCTTGCGGCCGCGTCCGGCCAGTTCGGCGGCGGCGGCGAGCACCGCGCCCTCCGCGCCGGACAGGACCACCGCGTCGGGCCCGTTCACCGCCGCGACGCACGCCGCGCCGCCGCCGGTCCGGGCGAGCAGCTCGGCCGCCTCGGCCTCGGTCGCCTGGACCGCGACCATCGCGCCGCCCGCGGGCAGGTCCTGCATCAGCCGGCCGCGCGCCGCGACCAGCGCCGCCGCCTCCTCCAGGTCGAGCATTCCGGAGACGTGCGCGGCGGTGATCTCACCGATCGAGTGCCCGGCCAGCAGGTCCGGCCGCACGCCCCACGACTCGAACAGCCGGAACAGCGCCGTCTCCAGGGCGAACAGGGCCCCCTGCGTGTACATGGTGCGGTCGAGCAGGTCGCCGTCCGGCGCGAACACCGCCTCGCGCAGCGGACGTTCCGCGTGCCCGCGCAGGTGCCCGTCCACGGCCGCGCACGCGGCGGCGAAGGCGTCCCGGAAGACCGGGAACGCGGCGGCGAGCCCGCGGCCCATGCCCGCCCACTGGCCGCCCTGCCCGGTGAACAGGAACGCCAGCTTGCCGTCGACCGGGGAGCCCGACACGACCGCGGCCGGCTCGGTGCCGCTCCCGTACGCGGCCAGGTCCGCGGCGGCGCGGTCCCGGTCGGGTGCCACGACCACGGCGCGGTGGTCGAGGTGAGCCCGCGCGGTGCCGAGCGCGTGGGCGGCGTCGGCGAGGCGCACGTCCGGACGGTCGTCCAGGAAGCGCGCGACGCGGCCCGCCTGGCCGCGGAGCCCGGCCGGTGTCCGTCCCGACACCGGCAGCGGAACGGGGACGTCCGCCGCCTCCGGCGCGGGCTCCGGTTCGCCGGGCGTCAGCTCGCCGGGCGTCGGCTCGTCGGGGGCGGCCTCCAGGATGACGTGCGCGTTGGTGCCGCCGATCCCGAACGACGACACGCCCGCCCGGTGCGGACGCCCGTCCCGCGGCCACGCGCGGGCCTCGGTCAGCAGCTCCACGGCGCCCGCCGACCAGTCCACCTTGGACGACGGACGGTCCACGTGCAGCGTCCGGGGCAGCACGCCGTGCCGCATCGCCATGACCATCTTGATCACGCCCGCGGCGCCCGCCGCGGCCTGCGCGTGCCCGATGTTCGACTTCACCGACCCCAGCCACAGCGGCTTCCCGGGCTCGCGGCCCTGCCCGTAGGCGGCGAGCAGCGCCTGCGCCTCGATCGGGTCGCCGAGCACGGTGCCGGTGCCGTGCGCCTCGACGGCGTCGACGTCGGACGGCGCCAGGCCGGCGCTGTCGAGCGCCCTGCGGATCACCCGCTGCTGCGACGGCCCGTTCGGCGCCGTCAGCCCGTTCGACGCGCCGTCCTGGTTCACCGCCGAGCCGCGGACGACGGCCAGCACCCGGTGGCCCCGGCGGCGGGCCTCCGACAGCCGCTCCACCAGCAGCAGCCCGACGCCCTCGGACCAGCCGGTGCCGTCCGCGCCGTCCGCGAACGGCTTGCACCGGCCGTCGGGGGCGAGGCCGCGCTGCCGGGAGAACTCCACGAAGGTCTCCACGCCGCCCATCACCATCACGCCGCCCGCCAGCGCCATCGAGCACTCGCCCGACCGCAGCGACCGCGCCGCCATGTGCAGCGCCACCAGCGAGGACGAGCACGCGGTGTCGACCGTGACGGCGGGGCCCTCGAACCCGAAGTGGTAGGCGACCCGCCCGGACACGACGCTCCCCGAGCCGCCGGTGAGCCGGAACCCCTCGACGCCCGGCGCCCCGTGCGTCCGCATGCTGTAGTCGTGGGCGTTGACGCCGACGAAGACGCCGACGTCCTGCCCGGCGAGCGCGGTCGGGTCGATCGCGGCCCGTTCGAACGCCTCCCAGGACGCCTCCAGCAGCAGCCGCTGCTGCGGGTCCATCGCCAGCGCCTCGTTCGGCGAGATGCCGAAGAACGCGGCGTCGAACCCGGCGGCGTCGTCCAGGAAGGCGCCGTGCCGCACGTAGGTGGTGCCCTCGTGGTCGGGGTCGGCGTGGAACAGCCCCTCGGTGTCCCAGCCCCGGTCGGTCGGGAACCCGGTGACGGCGTCGCCTCCCTCGGCCACCAGCCGCCACAGGTCCTCCGGGCCGTGGACGCCGCCCGGCAGGCGGCACGACATCGCCACGATCGCGATCGGCTCGTCGTCCGGCGCGGGCCCCGGCCCGGCGGGGCGGCGGCCGTCGGGGCGGTCCGCCGCGCCGCCGGTGAGCAGGGCCCGCAGGTGCTCGGCGAGCGCGGCCGGCTTCGGGTAGTCGAAGACCAGCGTCGGGGAGAGCGCGAGCCCGGTCGCCGCCGCCAGCCGGTTGCGCAGTTCCAGGGCGGTCAGCGAGTCGAACCCGGCGCTCTTGAAGGACCGGTCGGGACGGACGGACTCGGCGGTGTCGTGCCCGAGCACCTCGGCGGCGTGCCGCCGCACCAGGTCCAGCACGGCCTCGGTCTGCTCGGCGGCGGTGCGCCCGGCGAGGCGGTCCGCCGGGGACCCGGCCGCGGCCGCCGCCGGGGCCGTCCGCGCCGCGGGCCGCGCCGCCGGGACGAGCCCGCGCAGCAGCGGCGGGACCGGCTCGCCCGCGCCCGCGTTCGCGCGGAGGACCCGCGGGTCGAGCTTCGCCGCCACGAGCGCGCCGGAGGCGCCCAGCGCGGCGTCCAGGACCGCCATGCCCTCCGCGGCGGAGAGCGCGGCCATGCCCGTCCGCCGGTTGCGGCGCAGGTCCGCGGCGCCGAGGTGCCGGGTCATGCCGCTGGCCGTCTCCCAGTACCCCCAGGCGAGGGAGACGCCCGGGAGCCCGAGGCGGCGCCGCCGGACGGCCACCGCGTCGAGCGCGGCGTTGGCGGCGGCGTAGTTGGCCTGCCCGGGGTTGCCCAGCACGCCCGCCGCCGAGGAGAACAGCACGAACGCGGCCAGGTCCAGGTCGCGGGTGAGCTCGTCCAGGTGGAGCGCCGCGTCCAGCTTCGGCCGCAGCACCGTGTCGACGCGGTCCGGGGTCAGCTCCGTGAGCACCCCGTCCTTCAGGACGCCCGCGGTGTGCACCACGGCGGTGAGCGGATGCTCGGCCGGGACGGCGGCCAGCACCTCCGCCAGCCGCGCCCGGTCCGCCGTGTCGCAGGCGGCGACGGTGACGGACGCCCCCAGGGCGGTCAGCTCGTCGCGCAGCGCGGGGGCGTGCCCCCGGCGGCTGACCAGCAGCAGGTGCCGCACGCCGTGCGCGGTGACGAGGTGCCGCGCCGCCATCGCGCCGAGCGTCCCGGTGCCGCCGGTGATCAGGACCGTGCCGTCCGGGTCGAGCGGACGGCGCTCCGCCGCCTCGTCCGCCGGGACGCGCGCCAGGCGCGGCACCTCCGCGACGCCGTCGCGCAGCCTCACCTGCGGCTCGCCGCTCAGCAGCGCGGCGGGGAGCGCGCCCCGGGACGCGTCGTCGAGGTCGACCAGGACGATCCGCCCCGGGTGCTCGGACTGCGCCGACCGCACCAGGCCCCACACGGCGGCCGCGGCGAGTCCGGTGCAGTCCCCCGTGACGACGGCCAGCCGGGCGTCCGCCAGGGCCGGTTCGGCGAGCCAGCCCTGGAGCACTCCCAGCGCGGCGCCGATCGCGGCGCGGGGGTCCGCGGCGGCCCCGGCCTCGTACAGCAGCACGTCGGGCGCCGACGCGGCCGACGCGGCGACGTCCTCGCGGGCCGCGACGGGCACGACGGCGGGTTCGCGGTCCACGGCCGGGAGCGGCGACCGCACCCAGTCCACGTGGAACAAGGCGTCGCGCGCGGACGCGCCCGCACCGGCGACGCCCGCGTCCTCCGGGGGGAACGGCGTCCCGCGAACCGCCTCCACGGTCATCACGGGCCCGCCCGCCGGGTCGGTCAGCACCAGGCCGGTCCCCCGGTCGGACACCGCGCCCGGACGGACGTGCAGCGCGGCCGCGCCCGCCGCCAGAAGCGTCACCCCGGTCCACACCGACGGCACCTCCCCGTCGGGGACGACGGTGCGGACGGCGGCGTCGAGCAGCGCGGGATGCATCCCGTAGCGGTCCGCGTCGCGGACCGCGTCGCCGTCCAGACCGACCTCGGCGACCTCGGCGGTGTCTGCGGGCGGCGGCGCCGGGGAGGCGGCGGGCGCCAGCGTGCCGTGCGCGTGCCGCGTCCACGCCGCGTCCAGCGGGGCGTCCGCGGCGCGCGAGTAGATCTCCACCGACCGCCGCCGCGTCGCGCCGTCCGGTTCCCCGACGACGGCCTGGACGTCGCGTCCGCCGCGCCGCGGCAGCACCACGGGCGCGTCCACGGTCAGGACGTCGAGGACGGGGACGGCGGCCAGGTCGCCGAGCCGGACGGCCACCTCGACCAGAGCCGCGTTCGGCACCACGAGCGCCTCGCCCACCGCGTGGTCGGCGAACCAGCGCTGCGACTGCGCCGACCACCGCGACGTCGCCGTGAACCCGGCCGAGCCCGGCCGGCCGACGACCGCGCCCAGCAGCGGATGGTCGGCCGCCGCCTGCCCGAGCGACGCGGCGTCCGACGCCGACCGGGCGGGCTCGAGCCAGTAGCGCCGGTGGTCGAACGCGTACGTCGGCAGGTCCACCCGGCCGGACGCGGGCGGCAGGACGGACGTCCAGTCGACGTCGACACCCCGGACGTGCAACTCGGCCATCGAGGTCAGCAACCGCCGCATCCCGCCGTCATCGCGGCGCAACGACCCGACGACGACACCGTCGTCGGCGATCTCGCTGATCGGCTGAACCAGCACCGGATGGGCACTGACCTCCACGAACACACCGTGCCCCTGGTCGAGCAGAGTGGACAGGGCTGGTCCGAACCGGACCCGGTTGCGCAGGTTCCGGTACCAGTAGTCGCCGTCGACCTCTCCGACCTCGGAGATCCACTCCCCCGTCACCGTCGACAGCAGCGGAATCGTCGGCGCCTGCGCCTCGATCCCGACCAGCGCCTCGGCGAGCGTGTCCTCGATGTCCTCCACGTGGCTGCTGTGGGAGGCGTAATCGACGGCGATGCGCCGCACGCGGACGCCGTCGGCGTCCAGCGCCTCGACCGCTTCGTCGAGCGCGTCGGCGTCCCCGGCGATCACCACCGACACGGGGCTGTTGACCGCCGCGACCTCCACCCGGCCCGCCCACGGCTCCAGGCGGGCCGCCACGTCGGCTTCCGACAGCGCGACCGACGCCATCCCGCCGCGTCCCGACAGCTCGGTCGCGATTGCCTGGCTTCGCAGCGCCACCACCCGCGCGGCGTCGTCCAGCGACAGGGCGCCCGCCACGCACGCGGCCGCGATCTCGCCCTGCGAGTGGCCCACCACGGCGTCCGGTCGCACGCCGACTGACTCCCACACAGCCGCCAGGCCGATCATGACGGCGAAGCTCGCGGGCTGGAGGACGTCGACCCGGTCCAGGAAGCCCGGCTCGGTCTCACCGCGCAGCACGTCCGTCAGCGACCAATCCACCCACCGCTCCAACGCGGCGGCACACTCGGCGACACGCTCGGCGAACACCGGGGACGACTCCAGCAGCTCCCGGCCCATGCCGACCCACTGCGTGCCCTGCCCCGGGAAGACCCACACGACCTTCCCCGGGACGTCCGCGCTGCCCGTGACGAGACCGGGCGCGTGCTCGCCGCGCGCCAGGGCCTCCAGGCCGGACGCGGCCTCCTCGGGGGTGCCCGCGACCACGACGGCACGCTCGTCCAGCACCGCCCGGCCGGACGCCAGCGCCCGGGCCGCGCCCGCCGGGGAGGCAGCGGCGGACCCGATGAACGAGGCGAGCCGGCCGGCCTGCCCGGCCAGCGACGCGGCGCTCCGCGCCGACACCGCCAGCGGCACCGGGCCGTCGAACGGCGCCGCCTCCTCGACGGCCGGTTCCTCGGGGGCCTCTTCGAGGATCACGTGCGCGTTCGTCCCGCTGACACCGAACGAGGACACCCCGGCCCGGCGCGGACGCCCGGTGCGCGGCCACTCGCGGGACTCGGTCAGCAGCTCGACGGCCCCCGCGGACCAGTCCACCTCGGTCGTGGGCGCGTCCACGTGCAGCGTCGCCGGAAGGACGCCGTGCCGCATCGCCTGCACCATCTTGATCACGCCCGCGACGCCCGCCGCGGCCTGCGCGTGCCCGATGTTCGACTTCAGCGACCCGAGCCACAGCGGCTTCCCGGGCTCGCGGCCCTGCCCGTAGGCGGCGAGCAGCGCCTGCGCCTCGATCGGGTCGCCCAGCGCCGTCCCGGTGCCGTGGCCCTCGACCGCGTCCACGTCGGACGGCGCGAACCCGGCGGCGGCGAGCGCCCTGCCGATCACCCGCTGCTGCGCGAGGCCGTTCGGCGCCGTCAAACCGTTCGACGCACCGTCCTGGTTCACCGCACTGCCCCGCAGCACCGCCAGCACCCGGTGCCCGCGCTCCCGCGCCACCGACAGCCGCTCCAGGACGAGCACGCCCGCGCCTTCGGCCCAGCCGGTGCCGTCGGCGCCGTCCGCGTACGCCTTGCAGCGCCCGTCGGGGGCGAGGGCCCGCTGCCGGGAGAACTCGACGAACGTGTCGGGCGTCGCCATCACGGTCGCGCCGCCCGCCAGCGCCATCGAGCACTCGCCCGACCGCAGCGCCTGCGCCGCCAGATGCAGCGCCACCAGCGACGACGAGCACGCCGTGTCCACGGTGACCGCCGGGCCCTCGAACCCGAACACGTACGACACCCGGCCCGACGCCACGCTCGACGCGGACCCGGTGGTCGCGAAGCCCTCCAGTTCCGGCGCGTCCGCTCCGGCGCCGTAACCGTGCCCGAACACGCCGGAGAACACGCCGACGTCGCCGCCCTTGAGGGACAGCGGGTCGACTCCGGCGCGTTCCAGCGCCTCCCACGACGTCTCCAGCAGCAGCCGCTGCTGCGGGTCCATCGCGAGCGCCTCGCGCGGCGAGATCCCGAAGAACCCCGCGTCGAACGCCGCCGCGTCACGCAGGAAGCCGCCCCGGCTCGTGTAGGAGGTGCCCGCGCGGTCGGGATCCGGGTCGAACAGGCGCTCCAGGTCCCAGCCCCGGTCGTCGGGGAAGCCGGAGACGGCGTCGCCGCCCTCGGCCACCAGCCGCCACAGGTCCTCCGGCCCGGCGACGCCGCCGGGCAGGCGGCAGGCCATGCCCACGATCGCGACGGGCCCGCCGGCGTCGGGCTCCGCGGGCGGGGCCGTCCCGGCGGGCGGCCGGGAGACGCCGAGGACGTCGGCCCGGAGGCGGGACGCCAGCGCCGCCGGGGTCGGGTGGTCGAACGCGGCCGCGGCGGGCAGCCGCAGCCCGGTGCCCTCCGTCAGCCGGTCGCGCAGCTCCACGATGGCCAGGGACGTGAAGCCGAGGTCGCGGAAGGCGCGGTCGGCCGGGACCGACTCGGGTCCCGGCTCCCTCAGCACGAGCGCGGCCTGCGTGCGCACCAGGTCTTCCAGCAGCGCGAGCTGCGCGCGCTCGTCCAGGTCCGCCAGGCGGTCGCGCAGCGCCGCCGTGACGGCCGCATCGGGTTCGCGGCCCCGCGACGGCGCCTCGACCAGGTCCCTGAACAGCGCGGGGACGTCGGCGCCCGGGGCCGGGGTGCCCGGCGGCAGCGCCAGCACCGGCGAGCGGCCCGCCGTGACGGCGACGTCGAACGCCGCGAGCAGATCGCTCGGCCGTCCGGCCTCGCGGGACCAGGCGACGAAGCTTCCCGGCAGGCCCCGCAGCCGGCGGTTCCGCACGAGCGCCGCGGCGAGGGCGCCGTCCACGACCGCGCCCGGGTCGCCGGACGGTCCCGGCAGCCCGGCGGCGTCGGCCACCACGACGAACGCGGAGGGTGCGTCGCCCGCGGTCAGCTCGTCCAGCAGCACCGCCAGGTCGAGATCGTCGGCGGCGTGGACGACCGCGGTCACCGGGGGGCGCGCGGCGGCCAGCGCCGCCCGCAGCGGCTCCGGCGCGCGCCCGTCCGCGGTCACCCGGACGATGTCCGTCCCGTCGGCGCCCGCCACGGCGGGCGCCGGTCCGGCGCCGGGGGCATCGACCAGGAGCAGGCTCGTCACCGCGTGGACCGCCGCCAGGCGGCCCGCGACGGCCGCGCCGTGCTCCGTGCCCGCTCCGGTGACCACCACCGTGCCGCCGGCTCCGGCCCACGGCTCCGGGCGCGGCGCGCCGTCCACGGGCAGGCGGGCCAGCCGGGGCGCCAGCAGCGCGCCCGACCGCACCGCGACGTGCGGCTCGTCCGCCGCGACCGCGGCCCGCAGGACGTCCGGGTCCGGGTCCGCACCGGGGGCGAGGTCGACGACCGTGAGCGGGACGTCCGGGAAGGAGCGGGCGGCGGCCCACAGCGGGACGTCGGCCAGGTTCAGGGCGCCGTCCCCCTCGACGGCACCGGCCGCGCCGCGGGTGAGGACGACCAGCCGGGACGCCGCCGCGTCCGGCCGGGCCGACCGGGCCCGCACGCCGTCCGCCAGGGCGCGGGCGCCGGCGCGGCCCGCCGCGACCGGATCCGGCGCCGGACCGTCCGGCCGCACGAGCACCGTCACGTCCGGGACCGGCTCCGCCCCGGCCGCCGCCGCGAGGTCCGGGTACCGCCGCACGCGGGCGCCCGCCGCCTCCAGCGCGGCGGCGAGCCCGTCCGCCGGACCGACCAGCGCCCAGCTCTCCGGCGGCGCGGGGTCCGCCGGTTCCGGCACCGCGACCCAGTCCACGCCCGTCAGCGCGTCGTGCCGCCCGCTCGCCGCGTACCGCAGCCGGCCCGGCTCGTCCGCCAGGAGGCGCCGCTGGGTCTTGCCCGACGCGGTGCGGGGGATGCGCGCGACCTCGTAGACCCGTTCGGGCACCTTGTAGGCGGAGAGCTTCTCGCGGCACAGCTCCACCAGGGCCTGGACGTCGACCCCGGACGGGCCGGGGATCACGTACGCGACCGGCACCTCGCCGAGCGTCCCGTGCGGCGCGCCGGCCACCGCGGCGTCGGCGACGCCCGGCGCCGTGCGCACGACCGCCTCCACCTCGGCGGGATGCACGTTCTCCCCACCGCGGATGATCAGCTCCCGGACCCGCCCGCGGATGGTGAAGTAGCCCTCCTCGTCGCACCGGGCCAGGTCGCCGGTCCGGAACCAGCCGTCCCGCATCGCCGCCGCGGTCTCCTCGGCGCCGTTGTGGTAGCCGACCATGACGTTCGGCCCGCGCACCCACACCTCGCCCTCCGTCCCGGCGGGGACGTCCAGCCCGGTGTCGGGGTCGACGACCCGCACCCCGACCCCCGGCACGGGACGGCCGCACGAGCCGTCGACGCGGGCGCCGTCCGGCGCGTTCATGGTGATGGCCCCGCACGTCTCGGTGCTGCCGTACGCGTCGACCAGCGGGACGCCGAACGTCTCCTCGAAGTCGCGGCGCAGCCCGGACCCGAGGACCGCGCCGCCGACCAGCCCGATCCGCAGGCCGGGCGCGGCGAACCCCTGCTCCCGCGCGGCCGTCACCAGGTGCTGGTACGTCGTGGGGACGCCCGCCAGGAACGTCGGCTCCTCCTCGCGGAGCGCGCGGATCACGTCCCCCGCGTCGCCGCCGTCCACGAGGCGGGCGGTCGCGCCCACCACCGTCACGGACAGGACGCACGCGATGTGCGACAGGCTGTGGAACAGCGGGAGCGGCCACAGCACCCGGTCGCCGTCCGTCAGCCCCGGGATCGGGACGTAGCTCGCCGCGACGGACCAGAGGCAGTTGCGCTGCGTCGACAGCACGCCCTTCGGCCGGCCGGTCGTCCCCGACGTGTAGAACATCCAGGCCACGTCGTCGAGACCCAGGTCGTCGCGGGCGGGAACGGCGGGTTCGGTGACCGCGAGCCGGTCGTAGGAGTGCACGCCCGGCCGCTCCGCGGTATCGCCCGGCCGCTCCGCGGTATCGCCCGTCACCAGCAGCGTGGCGTGCGGCGCGACCGGCAGCCGCGGCGCCTGCACGGCGTCGGTGACGACGGCCGCGGCGCCGCTGTCGTCCAGGAGGTACTCCAGCTCGGCGCGGGCCGAGGCCGGGTTGAGCGGCACCCCGACACCGCCCGCGCGCACGATCGCCAGGTAGCTCTCCACGGCGGCCACCGAGTTGCGCAGGCAGATCGCCACCCGGTCGCCCGGGCGGACGCCCAGGTCCGCCAGGTGCCCGGCGAGCCTGCCGGTCCGCGCCTCCAGGTCCCCGTAGGTGACCGCCCGGTGGTCGTCCTCGAAAGCCGCCTTGCCGGGGAAGCGGGCCGCGTGCTCCTTGAGCGTGGCGGGCAGCGGCTTGATGAGGTCGGTGCGCACTGTGCCGCAGTTCCTTTCGTGGCCGGGGGGGGGAGGAACGCTCACCAGGCGACGGGCAGGTTCCCCACCGCGAAGACGGACCCGCGCAGCCGCAGCGGCACCTCGTCCGCCGGGACGGCGAGCCGCAGGTCGGGGAACGCGGCGAGCAGCGCCGACAGGCCCGCGCGCAGCTCGACGCGCGCCAGGTTCTGGCCGAGGCACTGGTGGACGCCGAAGCCGAACGCCACGTGGCCGGAGGTGTCGCGCTCGATGTCCAGCGCGTCCGGGCAGCCGAACTTGGCCGGGTCGCGGTTGGCCGCGGGCAGCGACACCGTGACGGTGTCCCCCTTCTTGATCGGCTCGCCGTGCAGCTCCAGGTCCTCCAGCGCCGTCCGGTAGGTGTGGTACTGGTTCACGGTGAGGTAGCGCAGCAGCTCCTCGACGGCGGCCCCGGTCTTCCCCGGGTCCGCACGCAGCGCCGCGAGCTGGTCGGTGTGGTGCAGCAGCGCGAAGACGCCGACGGCCAGCGCGCTCTCGGTGGTCTCGTAGCCCGCGAACAGCAGCAGGGTGACCATGTTGCGGAGCTCTTCGGTGGTCAGGCCTCCGTCGGCGACCAGCCGGCTGATCAGGTCGTCCGCGGGTTCCTTGCGGCGCCGCTCGATGATCTCGTCGAAGAAGCCCTGGGCCTGCCCGTAGGCGGCGTCGGACGCCTCCGGCGACGCGTCCGGGTCGTGCAGGAGGGTCACCGCGGGCACGTACCGGTCGCGCTCGTCGTAGGGCAGGCCCACCAGGTCCGACAGCATCCGCAGGACGAGCGGGCGGGCGAAGGCCGTCACCAGGTCCGCGGGGGCGCCCTGGGCGCGCATGGCGGCGATCTGCTCGGCGGCCACCGCCTCGGCGTTCGCCTGCAACCGGGTCACCCGGCGGACCGTGAACTCGCCCGTGAGCAGCTTGCGGTAGCGGGTGTGGTCGGGCGGATCCATGTGGATGAACATCCCGGGGATCAGCGGATGGTTCGGGATCACCTCGCCGTGGTGCGTCACCGGGAAATGCCCGATCTCGCAGCTGTGACTGAAACGCGGGTCGCTCAGAACTTCGCGGACGAGGTCGTAACTGGACACGATCCAGCCGATGTGCCCGTCCGGGTAAGCCATTTTTGCGAGCGGGCGCTCGGCCCGGAGTTCGGCGAAAACCGAAGGAGGATCGAACTTGTCGGTCCGCGCCCAGGGCACTTCGAAAGGAATGGCGTCGGTCATGGAATCCTTCTCACTCGGGACAACATGCATTCCGCCGTCAGCCGGTTTCGTGAAACGCCACCGACGACAAGTCCGGTATTTCCAAAACCAAGTTAGACGAGCCGGGAGCGGCCGCCATCCCTCAGCCTGGTAGGCCCACGACCGAGGCCGGTGAGGTCATTCGATATCGACCGGGCGGCCGGTGCGCATCGACTCGCGGGCCGCCTCCACGACCCGGAGCGCGCGGAGCCCCGCCGCGCCGTCCGGCCCGGCCGCGCGCCCCTCGCCGACCGCGGCGACGAACGCGCCGAGCATGACCGCGGACGGGTCGTCCCCGCCGGGTTCCCACCGTTCGCCGCCCGCGGCGGCGTCGAACCCGCCGAGCAGCCGCGGGCGGGCGGTGAACTCCGCGGACGCCCGCTCGCCGATGAAGGTCATCGTCGGCCCGTCCGCCGCCGGGCGGTCCCCCGGCAGGCTCCAGCTGCAGTCGAGGGCCGCGACCACGCCGCTCGGGTAGCGCACGGTCAGCAGCGCGGCGCTCACGACGTCCGGGGACCCGCCGAGCACGCCGTTGGCCTGCGCGTACACCCGCTCCGCGGGCTCCCCGCCGAGAACCGCGTCCACCATGTCGAGCAGGTGCGCCGCGCCGGCCGCGAACAGCTCGGCCGCCGTCCCGGCCCCCGCCGCGGAGTCCGGACGGGCCGGCCCGGGGGCGTTGCAGGCGCCGTGGACGGTCGTCAACCGGCCGGCGGCGCCCTCGGCGAGCGCCTCGCGCACGGCGGCGAACGCCGGGCTGAAGCAGCCCGGCGACGCCATGGTCAGCCGCACCCCGGCGGCCGCGCAGGCGTCCACCATGGCCCGGGCGTCGGCCTCCGCCGCCGCCAGCGGCGGCTCGCACAGCACCTGCGCGCCCGCCTTCGCCGCCCGTTCGACCTGCTCCCGGCGGCGCGCGGCCGCACCGGTCACCACCACGGCCCGGGGCGCCGACGCGAGCGCCTCGTCCCAGGTCGCGGCGTACTCCGCGCCGAGGCGGCGGGCCGCGGCCGGGCCGCGGTCCGGGCCGTCCGGGGGGCCGTCCGGGGGGCCGTCGAGGTCGGCGACGACCAGCTCGACCCCCGGCATGCCGGCGAGCAGCCGGGCGTAGGTCGCGGCGTGCCCGTGGGCCGGCGACGACACGGCGATCCTCATGCGGCCCCCTCGACCGGCAGCTCCACCGCGCGGCCCGTCCACGCGGACTCCGCCGCGGCCTGGGTGATGCGCACGGCGGCGATCCCGTCCCGGGCCCCGATGCGCGGCTCGGGCCCGCCCTGGAACGCCCGAGCGAACTCCCGGATCTCGGTCACGAAAGGCAATTCCCCTACATAACCGAATCTTCCAATCTTCCCCACCGCATCGCCGGTCGCCCGGACCTGCTGCGGCCATTGCGTGTCATAGACGACGGTTCCACCGGTGCCCGTCACCTTGAGCGATATACGGGCGGGCGGATCAGGTGTCGCCGTCCAGCGGCTCACGATCTGGGAGAGCGCGCCACCGGCATGCGTGAGAACGGCGGTGCCGACCGCGACGGCCCCTTCCGGGGCCGGTGCGGCGATCTCGCCCTGGTATTGCGCGTACACCCGCACCACGTCCCCGAAAATCCAATAGGCGAGGTCGGCGCCGTGCAGCATCTGGTCGGTCAGGATTCCACCGGACCGCGCGGACAAATGGCCCGTCCAGGGCCGCGGATGGTAACCGCTGACGTCGAACCGGGCGACGGCGCCTTTCCCCAGACGGCCCGAAGCGACCAGTTCGTGAAGCCGCGCGAACGCCGGGTCGAACCGTACGTCGTGGGCCGGATAGAGCCGCACGCCGGCGCGTTCCGCCGCGGCCACGATCTCCTCGGCCTCCGCCGTGTCGGCCGCCAGCGGCTTCTCGCACACCACGCCCGCGCCCGCCGCGATGGCGGCCAGGGCGATCTCGCGGTGGCTGCCCGTCGGCGTGCAGATGTCCGCCGCGTCCGCGCCGTCCAGCGCCTCGTCCAGCGACCCGGCGGCCGCGGCGCCGAACTCGCGCGCCAGCTCCGGCGCCCGGCCGTCCGTGGAGTACACCCGGACGGCCGCCCCGACCGCCGTCCACGCCTCCAGATGCAGGCGCGCGATCAGACCCGCGCCGATCAACGCCACTTCGAGCCGCCGCATGGCACCCCCACTCCTTCGCCCGGGACCGGACGCTCGCGCCCGTCCCGGCATGGCCGGCCGCATCCCGCACGCCGGAAGCGAGATCAGTCTCTTCGGCGGCGGGGGCCGCTGCCATCACTCACGTGGGTAATCCCGGCCCGGCCGGAGGACGAGGAAAAGGGCGAGGCCCCTCCCGACTTCCGTCGGAAGGGGCCTCGCCGTGCGCGTCGTCAGTGCGCGGTACCGGCCGCGGCCGGTCAGCGGTTGTACTGCCCGAAGTCGTACTCCTCCAGCGGCACGGCCTCGCCCGAGCCCTGCCCGAAGGCGTACTCGGCACCGTCGTCGTAGGAGCCGACGGAGTACACCGCGGCCTTCGCCTCCTCGGTCGGCTCGACCCGGACGTTGCGGTACTGCGGCATGCCGGTACCGGCCGGGATGAGCTTACCGATGATGACGTTCTCCTTGAGGCCGAGCAGCGGGTCGCTCTTGGCGTGCATCGCGGCCTCGGTGAGGACCCGGGTCGTCTCCTGGAAGGACGCCGCCGACAGCCACGACTCGGTCGCGAGCGACGCCTTGGTGATGCCCATCAGGACCGGACGGCCGGCGGCGGGCTGGCCGCCCTCGGCGACGACGTTCCGGTTCGTCTCCTCGAAGATCGGCCGCTCGACCAGGTCGCCCGGCAGCAGATCGGTGTCGCCCGACTCGAGAATGTTCACCCGCTTCAGCATCTGGCGGACGATGATCTCGATGTGCTTGTCGTGGATCGACACACCCTGCGACCGGTACACCTCCTGGACCTCCTGGACCAGGTGGAGCTGCACCGCGCGGGGGCCGAGGATGCGCAGCACCTCGTGCGGGTCGATCGCGCCCGCGATGAGCTGCTGGCCGACGTCGACCGGCTGGCCCTCCTTCACCAGCAGGCGCGACCGCATCGGCACCTGGTAGGCGATCTCGTCGGAGCCGTCGTTCGGGACGATGACGACCTTGCGGGCCTTCTCCGTCTCGTCGATCTTGACGCGGCCGGCGACCTCGCTGATCGGCGCGACGCCCTTGGGCATCCGCGCCTCGAACAGCTCCTGGACACGCGGCAGACCGTGCGTGATGTCGCCGCCGGCGACACCGCCGGTGTGGAACGTCCGCATGGTGAGCTGCGTGCCGGGCTCGCCGATGGACTGCGCGGCGATGATGCCGACGGCCTCGCCGACGTCCACCCGCTTGCCGGTGGCCAGCGAGCGGCCGTAGCAGGCGGCGCAGACCCCGACCTTGGCCTCGCAGACCAGGGCGCTGCGGGTGCGGACGCTCTCCACGCCGGCCTCGACGAGCCGCGTGACGACCGCGTCGGACAGGTCGGTGTCGGCAGGGAAGATCACCGTGCCGTCCACCTCGACGTCCTCGGCGATCGTCCGGCCGACCAGCGCCGTCTCGGTCGTGGCGAGCTTGACGAGCGTGCCGTCCGGCAGCCGCTCGGCGACCTCGAACGGGATCGTGCGGTCGGTGCCGCAGTCGACCTCGCGGACGATGACGTCCTGCGCGACGTCCACCAGACGACGGGTCAGGTAACCCGAGTCGGCGGTCCGCAGCGCGGTGTCGGCCAGACCCTTGCGGGCGCCGTGCGTCGAGACGAAGTACTCGACGACCGACAGGCCCTCGCGGAACGACGACTTGATCGGCCGCGGGATCGTCTCGCCCTTCGGGTTGGAGACCAGGCCGCGCATGCCGGCGATCTGCCGGAGCTGGAGCGGGTTGCCGCGGGCACCCGACTGGATCATCATCCAGATCGGGTTGTCCTTCGGGAACGCCTCCTCCATGTTCTTGGCGACGTCGACCGTGGCCTTGTTCCAGATCTCGATGAGCTCCTGCTTGCGCTCGTCATCGGTGATCAGACCGCGGTTGAACTCGCGCTGCACCTTCTCGGCGCGGGCCTCGTAGCCGCTCAGGATCTCCTGCTTGCCGGGCGGGGTCACCACGTCGTCGATCGCGATGGTGACGCCCGACCGGGTCGCCCAGTGGAACCCGGTGCTCTTGAGCGCGTCGAGCGAGTTCGCGACGGTGACCTTCGGGTAGGTCTCCGCCAGCTCGTTGACGATCGCCGAGAGCTGCTTCTTGCCGATCTCCGCGTCCACGAACGGGAAGT
The DNA here is from genome assembly GCF_003947565.1 of Actinomadura sp. WAC 06369. Lineage (NCBI taxonomy): Bacteria > Bacillati > Actinomycetota > Actinomycetes > Streptosporangiales > Thermomonosporaceae > Actinomadura > Actinomadura sp. WAC 06369. Next base: position 54,687 of record NZ_QHJN01000008.1, read on the forward strand.
CGGCGGGCAGCGCCTCGTTGAACAGCGCGCGGCCGAGCGTCGTCTCCAGCCGGTACGGCTGCGACGGGTCGTAGCCCTCCGGGGCCGTCCAGCCGCGCGGCGGCGGGACGTCCTTCAGCCGGAGGGAGACCTTGGCCTGCAGGTCGAGCTCGCTCCGGTCGTAGGCCATGATCGCCTCGGCGACCGAGCCGAACGCGCGGCCCTCGCCCTGCGCGCCGTCCTTCTGCGTCGTCAGCCAGTACAGGCCGATGACCATGTCCTGGGTGGGCATGGTGACGGGCTTGCCGTCGGACGGCTTGAGGATGTTGTTCGTGGACAGCATCAGGATCCGCGCCTCGGCCTGCGCCTCGGCGGACAGCGGCAGGTGCACCGCCATCTGGTCGCCGTCGAAGTCCGCGTTGAACGCGGTGCAGACCAGCGGGTGGATCTGGATGGCCTTGCCCTCGACCAGCTGCGGCTCGAACGCCTGGATGCCGAGGCGGTGCAGGGTCGGCGCCCGGTTCAGCAGCACCGGGTGCTCGGTGATGACCTCTTCCAGGACGTCCCACACGACCGGGCGCGCGCGCTCGACCATCCGCTTGGCGGACTTGATGTTCTGCGCGTGGTTCAGGTCGACGAGCCGCTTCATGACGAACGGCTTGAACAGCTCCAGCGCCATCTGCTTGGGCAGGCCGCACTGGTGCAGCTTGAGCTGCGGGCCGACGACGATGACCGAACGGCCGGAGTAGTCGACGCGCTTGCCCAGCAGGTTCTGCCGGAACCGGCCCTGCTTGCCCTTGAGCATGTCGGACAGCGACTTCAGCGGACGGTTGCCCGGCCCGGTGACCGGGCGGCCGCGGCGGCCGTTGTCGAACAGCGCGTCGACGGCCTCCTGCAGCATCCGCTTCTCGTTGTTGACGATGATCTCGGGCGCGCCGAGGTCGAGCAGCCGCTTGAGGCGGTTGTTCCGGTTGATGACCCGGCGGTACAGGTCGTTCAGGTCGGACGTGGCGAACCGGCCGCCGTCGAGCTGCACCATCGGGCGCAGGTCCGGCGGGATGACCGGGATGCAGTCCAGCACCATGCCGAGCGGGCTGTTGCGGGTGTTGAGGAACGCGGACACGACCTTCAGCCGCTTGAGCGCGCGGGCCTTCTTCTGGCCCTTGCCCGTGCGGATGATGTCGCGCAGCTTCTCGGCCTCGGCGTCGAGGTCGAAGTTCTGCAGCCGGGCCTGGATGGCCGCGGCGCCCATGCCGCCCTCGAAGTACCGGCCGAACCGGTCGCGCATCTCGCGGTAGAGCAGCTCGTCGCCCTCGAGGTCCTGGACCTTGAGGTTCTTGAACCGGTTCCACACCTCGTCGAGGCGGTCGATCTCGCGCTGCGAGCGGTCCCGCAGCTGCTTCATCTCCCGCTCGGCGCCGTCGCGGATCTTGCGCTTCTGGTCGGCCTTCGCACCGGCCTCCTCCAGCTCGGCCAGGTCGGCCTCCAGCTTCTGCTGGCGGGCCTCGACCTGCGCGTCGCGGGCCTGCTCGATCTGCTGGCGCTCCACGGAGATGTGGGCCTCCAGCGTCGGCAGGTCGCGGTCGCGGCGCTCGGCGTCCACGCTGGTGATCATGTAGGCCGCGAAGTAGATGATCTTCTCGAGATCCTTCGGGGCCAGGTCCAGCAGGTACCCCAGGCGCGACGGGACGCCCTTGAAGTACCAGATGTGGGTGACCGGCGCGGCCAGCTCGATGTGGCCCATCCGCTCGCGCCGCACCTTGGCGCGGGTCACCTCGACGCCGCAGCGCTCACAGATGATGCCCTTGAACCGGACGCGCTTGTACTTGCCGCAGTAGCACTCCCAGTCGCGGGTCGGACCGAAGATCTTCTCGCAGAAGAGCCCGTCCTTCTCCGGCTTGAGGGTCCGGTAGTTGATCGTCTCCGGCTTCTTCACCTCGCCGTGGGACCACTGGCGGATGTCGTCGGCGGTCGCCAGGCCGATGCGAAGCTCGTCGAAGAAGTTGACGTCAAGCAACGTGTTTTCCCCTTGAGTTGATCAGACCTCTTCGACACTGCTCGGCTCGCGCCGGGACAGGTCGATGCCGAGCTCCTCCGCGGCGCGGAAGACGTCCTCGTCGGTGTCGCGCATCTCGATGGACATGCCGTCGCTCGAGAGCACCTCGACGTTGAGGCAGAGCGACTGCATTTCCTTGATGAGCACCTTGAAGGACTCGGGAATGCCGGGCTCGGGGATGTTCTCGCCCTTGACGATGGCCTCGTAGACCTTCACCCGGCCGAGGACGTCGTCGGACTTGATGGTCAGGAGCTCCTGCAGGGCGTAGGCGGCGCCGTACGCCTCCAGTGCCCACACCTCCATCTCACCGAAGCGCTGGCCACCGAACTGGGCCTTACCGCCGAGCGGCTGCTGGGTGATCATGGAGTACGGACCGGTCGACCGGGCATGGATCTTGTCGTCGACCAGGTGCAGCAGCTTGAGGATGTAGATGTAGCCGACCGAGATCGGGTCCTTGAAGGGCTCGCCGGTGCGGCCGTCGAACAGCCGGGCCTTGCCGCCGGGGCCGACGAGCCGCTGCCCGTCGCGGTTCGGCAGCGTGGACTCGATCAGGCCGACGACGTCGTCCTCGCGGGCACCGTCGAAGACCGGCGTCGCGGTGTTGGTCCACGGCGGGGCCTCGTCGGCGCCGATCTCCTTGAGTGCGCGCTTCCAGTCGGCGTCGTCGCCCTCGACCTTCCAGCCGCGGCTGGCGACCCAGCCGAGGTGGGTCTCCAGGACCTGGCCGACGTTCATCCGGCCGGGCACGCCCAGCGGGTTCAGGACGATGTCGACCGGGGTGCCGTCCTCGAGGAACGGCATGTCCTCGACCGGGAGCACCTTGGAGATGACGCCCTTGTTGCCGTGCCGGCCCGCCAGCTTGTCACCGTCGGTGATCTTGCGCTTCTGCGCGACGTACACCCGGACCAGCTCGTTCACGCCGGGCGGGAGCTCGTCGCCCTCGTCGCGGGAGAACACCCGGACGCCGATGACCTTGCCCTGCTCGCCGTGCGGCACCTTCAGCGAGGTGTCGCGGACCTCGCGGGCCTTCTCACCGAAGATCGCGCGCAGCAGCCGCTCCTCGGGGGTCAGCTCGGTCTCGCCCTTCGGGGTGACCTTGCCGACCAGGATGTCGCCGGGGACGACGTCCGCGCCGATCCGGATGATGCCGCGCTCGTCGAGGTCGGCCAGGACCTCCTCGGAGACGTTCGGGATGTCCCGGGTGATCTCCTCGGGGCCCAGCTTGGTGTCGCGGGCGTCGACCTCGTGCTCCTCGATGTGGATCGAGGACAGGACGTCGTCCTGCACGAGGCGCTGGGAGAGGATGATGGCGTCCTCGTAGTTGTGGCCCTCCCACGGCATGAACGCCACGAGGAGGTTCTTGCCGAGCGCCATCTCGCCGTTGTCGGTGCAGGGCCCGTCGGCGATGACCTGGCCCTCCTCGACGCGCCGGCCTTCCTCGACGATCGGCTTCTGGTTGAAGCAGGTGCCCTGGTTGGAGCGCTTGAACTTGGTCACCCGGTACGTCGTCCGGGTGCCGTCGTCGTTCATGACCGTGATGTAGTCGGCGGAGACCTCTTCGACCACGCCGGCCTTGTCGGCGGTGATGACGTCGCCGGCGTCGACCGCCGCGCGGTACTCCATGCCGGTGCCGACCAGCGGCGCCTCGCTGCGCAGCAGCGGCACCGCCTGGCGCTGCATGTTGGAGCCCATGAGCGCGCGGTTGGCGTCGTCGTGCTCCAGGAACGGGATCATCGCGGTCGCGACCGAGGCCATCTGGCGCGCCGAGACGTCCATGTACTGGACCTCGTTCGGCGTGACCAGCTCGATCTCGCCGCCCTTCTTGCGGACCAGGACGCGCGACTCGGCGAACGAGCCGTCATCGTTGAGGGCCGAGTTGGCCTGCGCGATGACGTAGCGGTCCTCGACGTCGGCGGTGAGGTAGTCGATCTGGTCGGTCACCACGCCGTCGGTGACCCGGCGGTACGGGGTCTCCACGAAGCCGAACGGGTTGACCCGCCCGAACGCGGCCAGCGAGCCGATCAGGCCGATGTTGGGGCCTTCCGGCGTCTCGATCGGGCACATGCGCCCGTAGTGCGACGGGTGGACGTCGCGGACCTCCATGCCCGCCCGCTCACGCGACAGACCGCCCGGACCCAGCGCGTTGAGCCGCCGCTTGTGCGTCAGCCCGTCCAGCGGGTTGGTCTGCTGCATGAACTGGGAGAGCTGGCTGGTGCCGAAGAACTCCTTGATGGAGGCGACGACCGGCCGGATGTTGATCAGGGTCTGCGGCGTGATCGCCTCGACGTCCTGGGTGGTCATCCGCTCGCGGACGACGCGCTCCATCCGGGCGAGGCCGAGCCGCACCTGGTTCTGGATCAGCTCGCCGACCGTGCGCAGGCGCCGGTTGCCGAAGTGGTCGATGTCGTCGACCTCGATCGGCACGGGGACGGAGCCGAGGGTCGCCTCCTCCTCGCCGGCGTGCAGCCGGACGAGGTACTCGATCGTGGCGACGATGTCGTCCTCGGTGAGCGTGCCCTGGTTCATGTCCAGGTCGAGGCCGAGCTTCTTGTTGATCTTGTAGCGGCCGACCTTGGCGACGTCGTAGCGCTTCGGGTTGAAGTACAGGTTCTCCAGCAGCGTCTGCGCGGACTCGCGCGTCGGCGGCTCGCCCGGGCGCAGCTTGCGGTAGATGTCCAGCAGCGCGTCGTCCTGGCCGGAGGTGTGGTCCTTCTCCAGGGTCACGTTGATCGACTCGTAGGAGCCGAAGCGCTCGCGGATGCGCGCCTCGTCCCAGCCGAGCGCCTTGAGCAGCACGGTGACGGGCTGCTTGCGCTTGCGGTCGATGCGCACGCCGACGTTGTCGCGCTTGTCGATCTCGAACTCGAGCCAGGCGCCGCGGCTCGGGATGACCCGGCAGCCGTAGATGTCCTTGTCCGACGCCTTGTCGAGGGCGCGGTCGAAGTACACGCCGGGCGAGCGGGTCAGCTGCGACACGACGACGCGCTCGGTGCCGTTGATGACGAAGGTGCCCTTCGGGGTCATGAGCGGGAAGTCGCCCATGAACACCGTCTGGCTCTTGATCTCACCGGTGGTGTTGTTGATGAACTCCGCCGTGACGAACATCGGGGCGGAGTAGGTCATGTCCTTGTCCTTGCACTCCTCGACGGAGTACTTGGGCGGCTCGAACCGGTGGTCGCGGAACGAGAGGGACATGGTCCCGGAGAAGTCCTCGATGGGACTGATCTCTTCGAAGATCTCCTCGAGGCCCGACTGGGTCGGGACGCTCTTACTATCGGCCTTCTGGGCCGCCTCGACCCGGGCCTTCCACCTCTCATTGCCCAGCAGCCAGTCAACAGAGTCGGTCTGCAGAGCAAGGAGGTCCGGGACTTCGAGCGGCTCCTTGATGCGCGCGAAGGAGACGCGGTTCGGACCGGTTGCGGTATTCGAGGCGTTGCGCGAGGCTGCCAAGAGTGGTCCTTCCGAGGGCTCGCGGCGTAACTGACGACACGCACGCCAGACGATCCACGTCCAAGACCTACGCGATAGGGTCCAAAACGGACTCCTGTAGGGGTGCTCTCACACGTGGATAGTCAGAGGGCAGCGCAAAGGGGCAGTGTAGCCGACCCGCCACACCGCTCGCAACTCTAGCGCCGCAGTATGCATCACGTTGCCTTGGAGCATCGCCCCTCGCGCCCGTGCAGTCAAGAGCGGACTTGGACTTTTCGGGCTCTGACCTGCAGTGAGGAAGGCCATAGTTTAGGATCCCTCCCCCTACCCGGCGGCAGGCCCCTGGAGACGGGCGATTCCGGGCACTTCAGACCCCCGCGGAACCCTCTCGACGGGCCCTTGACGAGGCCGTCCGGCGGGTGTGGAAGCGGCTCCGGACGCGGACCGGGCGACCGCCCGCGGAGGGTGGTCGCCCGGTCCGGAACGCTTGCTCAGGTCAGGAGATGACCTGCAGCTTCCGCGCCAGCCACTCGCCGTCCTTCTCGACCATGACCATCCGGATGCGCAGCGGCTCCGGCAGCCGCGCCTCGGTGTCCTTGTTCGTCGCCGACGCGCGGTTCGCGTACACCAGCACGACGACCTCGTCCGGCTTCGCGCTCACCGCGCCGGCCTTGAGGACCGTCGTCGTGGACACGGCCTGCTGCTGCGTCGCCTGCGTCCGCAGCTGGGCGGCGAGCTTGTCGAACTCGCCGCGCAGCTCGCCCGTGGTGGTCGCGGACGCGGACTTCAGGTCGGTCTCGAGGGTCCGGTAGTCGTAGGACGACAGCGCCTTCGCCGCGTTCGACGCGGCCGCGACGGCGTCGCGGCGGGCGTCGGCGGTCGCCTGCTGCTCGCGGACCTCCAGCCCGAGGAACACCGCCCCGGCCGCGAGCGCGGCCGCCACGACGGACAGGACGCCGATCACGACGGCGGGAGAGCCGCGCCGCCGCGACGACCGCGCGGACTCGCCGTCGTCCGCTTCGGCGGACGGCGTCGCGGTCTCCGCGTCGTCCTCGTCGTCCTCGTCTTCTTCCTCGTCGTCCTCGGAGTCGTCCTCGTCGTCGAGGTCGTCGAGGTCGTCGTCCTCGTCGGTGTCCTCGTCGGTGTCCTCGTCGTCGGCGGCGAGGTCGTCCTCGTCGTCGGTCCGGTCGCCGTCGGTCCGCTCGCGGGTGAGTTCGCCGTCCGCGCGGGTCTCGGCGTCGGCGGAAACGGTCGTGGACGCCGCTGAGTCGTCCGCTGCGGCCTCGCCACCCTCGGGCGCGACTTCGAAGCCCTTCCGTCGCTTCCGTCGCTTCTCGAGCGATGTGGCGGCCTTGCCGGGCTTCTCCGGGGCGTCCGCGTCGCCGTCCGCCCCGGCCTCGGCGGAGGCGGCGTCGGCGGCGATCTGCGCGAGCCGCGCGGCCTCCTTGGCGCGGGCGGCCGCCTCCTCGGCGTGCCGGGCCGCCTCGGCGGCCTCCTCGGCCTTGGCGGCCCGCTCGGCCGCCAGGCGCGCCTTCTCTTCCGCCTCGGCGGCCCGCTCGGCCGCCTCTTCCTGGGTCAGGCCCTCGTCGGGGTCCTTCTCCAGGACGCCCTTGCCGCCCTTGCGGCCCTTACCTGGCTTGCCTGGCTTGTCTGTGGAGGAGCGCTTGCCCCGGCCGAGCATTGTCACGGGACCATCTCCAGCTGGGAAACGAGCCAACGGTCATCGACCTTGGTCATCTGCATCAGGTACCGGTAGGCGCGCGTGACGCCGTTCTTGACCTTCTCGTTGGTGACCGTGCCGTTGAGGGAGACCATCACCTCGGCCGAGTCCCCGTCGATGGAGACGACCGCGGCCTCGACGTCGGTCACCGTCGACTGGGCCTTGGTCTTGTTCAGCTGGTCCAGGAAGACCTTGGACTGGGAGCTGAGCTCGTCCTTCAGGTCGCCGGTCGAACCGGACACGATCCGGTCGAGGTCCTGCTGGGCGGTCTTGCTGTCCAGAGTCAGCAGGTTGACGCCCATCTGCCGCGCCGACTGCCGCGCCTGGGCCCAGTCGTCGGCGTCGCCGCCGTTCTGCCAGGCGCGGAAGCCGAGCCAGCCGGTGCCGGCGAGCAGGCCGACGACGGCCACGCTCAGCACCGCGGCCAGCACGCGGGTCCCTTTACCCCCGAGGCGGCTCATCGGGCCGGCCTCACTGGCTCAGAGGTCCGAGCAGGAGCCACTTCCACGATGATTCCTCTCCCAACTCCCGCGAACCTGCGGTGCGGGGCATGACGTATCGCTTGCCGTCGGCGCCGTAGACCGCGCCGGTCGAAGGATCGTATCCAGCGAATTTCACCGAATCGGCCGGATAGGACATGTAGAGCTGCCCGTTCGCCAGCATCGCGCCGCCGGACGATTCCGCGGCCTTCCCGGTGGCGTCGGACGTCCCGCCGGAGCCGCCGGACGAGCCCGCGGCGGACGCGGCGTCCGAACCGGAACCGCCGTCCGAACCGGAGCCGCCCGTCGGGAACCCGGCGCCCGCGGTCGCGCCCTCGGGCAGCTTCGGCGCGGGCACCAGGGCCTCGGGCGGGAAGTTGCGGGCGCCGCGGACGGCCTTCTCGGAGTCGTGCGGCTCGGCGCACCCGACGTCGAGCCTGGGCTTCTTGTGCTCGGTGTCCTGCGGCCACCGCTGGTCGGTCTTCTCGTAGCCCTTGGTGCAGTTGGGCGGCGAGTTGATGTTCAGCACCAGGCCCATGTGCTGGGTGCCGTCGCCGGGCATGACCGTGGGCAGGCCCGCGACGGTCACCGGGTAGAGGATGAACAGCGACCGCAGGCCCGCCTGGCGGGTCGTGATGATCTGCCCGGTGGTGGTGAGGTTCGCCAGCAGCACCGGCAGCGTCGGGGACAGCTGGTTGATGGCCTGGTGGGTCTGGTTCACCGCGCCGGGCGCGGCGTCGATCGTCCGCCGCAGCGCCTTGTCGTCGTCGCGGATGGACGAGCTCAGCTCGTTCAGGTTCCGGGCGAAGCCCCGGATGTTCGCGCCCTGGCTCCGCTGGGTGTCCAGGACGGTCAGGCTGTTGTCGAGGAGCTTCTTGGTGTCCGGGTACGCCTCGTCGGCGGTGTCCAGGATCCGGTCGGTGTCGTCGAGGATCTGCTGGAGGTCCTCGGCGGTTCCGGTGAACGCCTGGTTGAGCTCGTCGATGACGATGCCGAGGTCCCGGGTGTTCACGGAGGTGACGAGGGCGTCGACGTTCTGCAGGAGCTCGGCCGTGGAGACCGGCAGCTTCGTGCGCTCCTTGGGGATCGTGTACGGGTCGCCCTCGTCGAGGTACGGGCCGTTCTTCCCGGACGGCACCAGGTCGATGTACTGCTCGCCGACGGCGGAGCGGTTCGCGACGACGGCCGTGATGCCCTGCCGCGGGATCCGCTCGCCGCGCTCAAGTTCCAGCTCGACCTTGATGCCGGAGTCGGTCAGCCTGATCGGGCCGACCCGGCCGACGGGCACGCCGCGGTAGGTGACCTCGGCGTTGGTGAAGATGCCGCCGGAGTCGGTGAGGTCGACGTAGGCGGTGTACTGCCGGCCGAGCATCTCGCGGCCGAAGCCGATGTACTTCACCGACACGACCGACACGCCGATGATCGTGATCAGCACGAAGGCGATCAGCTGGACTTTGACGCCGCGCTTGAGGATCACGACAGGCCCCCCGTCATCAGGGTCGACAGACCGCTCGGCCGCTGACCGAACGCCCCGGGGCGGTTCTCGCCGCCGCCGAAGAGGTCCCAGAAGTCCCCGCCGTCCTTGTCCTTCTTCTCGCCGCCGGTGCCGGGGGTCTTCTCCCCGGTGGGCGTCGCGTCCGGCGTCGGCGCGGGGGTCGAGCCGCCGGGGGCGCCGCCCCCGCCGCCGGGCTTCTGGCGGGTCCCGCCCGCCGCACCGGCGGCGCCGTCCGGCGGGAGGACGCCCAGCGGCGCGTCCGGCAGCGTCAGGTTCGGCACCTGGATCATCTTGCGCATCTCCTGCCCGCTGCCGAGCGAGCTCTCCAGGTCGGTGCCGCCCAGGAGGTTCTGCGCGAGGGACTCGAAGTCCAGGTCGACGGTCAGGTGGACGTTGCCGTAGTCGCCCTCGATGACGTTCTCGAACGTCGTCGGGAACGGGTAGGTGATCAGCATCTCCAGCGCGTTCGGCAGGTCCGAGCCCGCCTTGTTCAGGTTCTGGAGGATCGTGTCGAGCTGCTTGAGGTTGCCGACCAGGTCCTGATGCGACTGGTTGATCACGTTCGTGGTGGTGCGGCTGAGCTTGTCCAGCGCGACGAGCATCTCGGTGAGGTCCTCGCGGTTCTGCTCCAGCACCGCGATGGCGGGACCGGTCTCGTCGACCGTGTCCTGGATCGTCTTCCGCTCGGCCGACAGCTTCGCCGTGAGCCGGTCGAGGCTGTCGAGCGCCCGCGTGATGGCGTCCCGGTTCTGGTCGAGGGTGCCGACGAACACGTTCACCCGGTTCAGCACCGACTTGATCGTCGCCTCGCGGCCGCCCATCGCGGCCTGCAGCTCGTGGCTGATCGTCGAGACCTGCTCCAGGCCGCCGCCGTTCAGCAGCAGCGACATCGCCGACAGCACCTGCTCGATCTCGGTGCCCTGCGCGGTGCGGGCCAGCGGGATCACGTCGCCCGTGCCGAGCCGGCCGCGCGGCGGCTCGTTCGCCGGGGGCGACAGGTCCACGAACTTCTCGCCGAGCAGGCTCGTCTGCGAGATCCGCGCGTTCGCGTTGTCGGGCAGCTCGACGTCCTTGCGGACCGCGACCGTGACGACCGCGCGCCAGCCGCCCTCGCCGCCGGCCAGCTCGATGTTCTCGACCTGGCCGACCGACACGTCGTTGACCTTGACCACCGACTGCGGGACGAGGTCCAGCACGTTCGCGAACTCGACCTTAAAGGTCTGCGGGTCGTCGCCGAGGTCGGGGCCGCCGGGCAGCGGCAGCGACGCCACGCCGTCGAACGAGCAGCCCGACAGCGCCGTCACGCCGGCCAGCGCCGCCGCGCCGAGCAGCCGCGCCCGGCGCCGCGCGCCGCGCACGGGCCGTGTCCTGCTCATCGGCCACCTCCAGGCAGCAGTGCGGAGAGTCCCTGCGGCGCGTGGGCCGCGTTCCCCTGGGCGCCGCCCTGCGCGTTCGTCCGCGCCTTGTTCGGCTGCGCGTTCGTCCGGGCGCCGCCCCGGTTCGGGTTCTCGGGGTCGTTCGGGCCGTAGGCGTCCGGCGGGATCGGGACCGGGTCGTAGTGCGTGGTCAGCGCCGTGATCCACGACAGGTCCAGGTGGAGGCCGCCCAGTGCCTGGCCGATGCCGTTGTAGGGCTCGACGAAGTCGAGGCACTGGTCGGCGGGCGTCCCGACCGAGTACGCCAGCGAGCACACCCAGTCGGCCAGGTTGTTGAACTGGCGCAGGTCGGCCCGGTTGTGGATGGTGCCGCTGATCGGGTCGTACGCGCGGGCCAGGTTGTTGATGGCGAGCGGGCCGGCCGTGAGGATCTCGGCCAGCGCCTCCTTCTCCTTCACCAGGACGCCGGTGATCTGCGCGAGCTGCTCGACGTTGTCGGACAGCTGCCCGCGGTTCTCCTTCACGAACGTCTCGACGTTCCGCAGCGTCGGCCCCAGCGTGTTCAGCGCCGCGCTCAGCTCCTCCTTCTCCTGGGACAGCTGCCCGGAGACCGAGTTGAGCCGGGTGGTGAACGACTTGATCTGCTGGTCGTTCCGCTTCATCGCGTCGGTGATGATCCGCAGGTTCTCGATCGTCTTCGCGACGTCCTCGCGGTCGGTGCTCAGCGTGCTGAGCATCTCCGACGTGTTCTTGATCGTCTCGTTGATGTCGTCGCCCTGGCCCTGCAGGTTCTCCGCGCCGACCCGCAGCAGCCGCGACAGCGAGCCCTCGCCCGTCGCGCCCGGCGCGTTGGCGCCCTGCGGGCCGAGCGCCTCGCTCAGCTCGTTCAGGCTGCCGCTGATCGAGTCGACCTCCACGGGGACGGCCGTCCGGCTCGTCGTCAGCGTCGCGCCGTCCTTCAGCACCGGCCCGTTCTTGTAGGCGGGCGTGAGCTGGACGTACCGGTCGGCGACCAGCGTCTGGTTGACGATGACGGCCTGCGCGTTCGCCGGGATCTTGTACTTGGCGTCGTAGCGCAGCCGCACCCGGACCGAGTCGCCGACCGGGTCGACCCGCTCCACCTCCCCGACCTTGATGCCGAGGATGCGGACGTCCGCGCCGGCGTAGAGGCCGACGGCCTTGGTGAAGTACGCGGTCATGTGCCGCTGCTTCGGCTCCTGCAACAGCAGGACGAGCGCGGCGACCAGCACCGCGACGGCGAGCATCGCGCCGCCGAGGCGGAGAATCGTTGCCGAGTTTCGCACTACCGGTACCTGCCTGCTGTCACGGGAGGAAGGGGAGCGGGCTGTCGCCCTGGTTCTGGCCGTTCTGGCCCTGCCTGGTCTGGTTCTGGCCGTTCTGAGCGCCGTTCGGGGTGCCGTTCCGCGCGGCGCCGTGGCCGCCCTGGCCCTTCGTCCCGGCGTTCGAGTCGTCGATGGCCGCCGGGATCGGGATGAGGTTCTGCAGGTAGGCGTCGAACCAGCGGCCGGTGCCGGTGACGTCCGCGAACTGGCGGGCGAACGGCCCGAACATCTGCAGGATCCGGTCCAGGTTCTTCTGGTTCTTCAGCAGCACCTGGTTGACCTGCTCCAGGTTGTCCAGCATCGGCTTGAGCTGCGCCTGGTTCTCGTTGATCAGCGCGTTGACCTGCTGGGACAGCTGGACGGTGTTCACCAGCAGCCGGTGGATGACCTCGCGCCGCGCCTGGACGGCCGCCAGCAGCCGGTCGCCGTCCTGGACGAGCTTCTCGAAGTCCTTGTTGCGGTCCGCGAGCAGGCCCGACACGCTGCGGGCCCGGTCGGCCAGCTCGTGCAGCTCGTCGTCGCGGGACGAGATGGTGTCCGACAGCCGCCGCAGGCCCTGCAGCGACGCCTTCACCTCGTCCGGCGAGTTCGCGAACGTCGTCGACAGCACGTCGAACGACTTCGCGACCTGCTGCACGTCGATCTGCCCGACGCGCTCGCCCAGCTCGCTGATCGCCGGGACGACCTCGAACGGCGTGTGCGTCCGCTCCAGCGGGATGTGCGCCTTCATCGGCCGCGACCCGTTCGGCGACAGCCCGAGGTAGTGCGCGCCCAGCAGCGTCTTGATCTTGATGCTGGCCTCGGTGCGGTCGCCCAGCTTCACGCCGTCGTCCACCCGGAACGTGACCTTCACCTTGTCGCCGTCGAGCTCGACGGCCCGGACCTGGCCGACCTTGACGCCCGCGATGCGGACCTCCTCGTCCGGCTTCAGCCCCGCGGCCTCCCTAAACGACGCCGTGTAGGTCGTCCCTCCGGTGACGAACGGGATCCTCTCCAGGTTCATCACCACGAGCAGCGCGACGATGATGACCGCGAACGCGGAGAGGCCGATGGGGACCGGGTTTCGCTCCCGGAACGGAATCCTCATCTACTTGCACCTCGCGTTCTCGTTCACGATCGCCGGTGTCTGGTAGACCGGTCCGCCCGGCAGCCGCACCCGCGCGTCGAGACCGCAGACGTACATGTTGAACCAGGACCCGTAGGACGAGATGTTCAGCAGCTCCTCGAGCCGCCGCGGCGTCCGCTGCAGCCCCTTGTCGAGGGTCGCGCTGTGGTCGTCGAGCGTCCCGGTGAGCTTCCGCAGCCCCGCGATGTCGTCCTTGATGTCCGGCCGGGTGTCCCGCAGCAGGCCCGCCGTCGCCGACTCCAGCCCGTTGATCGCCTCGACCGACTCGAAGATCGCCTCACGGTCGTGGGACAGCCCGCTGACGAAGCTCCGCAGGTCCACGACCATCTTGTTGACCTGCTCGTGCCGCGAGTCGATCGTGCCGAGCACCTCGTTGAGGTTCTCGATGACCCGGCCGATCACCGCGTCCCGGTCCGCGAGCGTGTTCGTCAGCGACGCCGTGTGCCGCAGCAGGCTGTTGATCGTCCCGCCCTCGCCCTGCAGCACCTTGATGATCTGCATCGCGAGGGTGTTGACGTCCTGCGGCTCCAGCGCCCGGAACAGCGGCCGGAACCCGTTGAACAGGACGGTCAGGTCCAGCGCCGGCTTGGTCTGCGCCAGCGGGATCGTGTCGCCCGGATCGAGGAACTGGTTCGCCTGCCCGGCCCCGTCGGTCAGCGCGAGGTAGCGCTGCCCCATCAGGTTCCGGTACCGGATGTGCGCCTGGGTGGACTTCGGCAGCCCCGCCCGGAACACCCCGTCGCTGTCGACGCTGAACGTCACCAGCGCCTGCTTGCCCTTGTGCAGCTCGATGTCCTCGACCTGCCCGACCCGCACGCCCGCGACGCGCACGTCGTCGTTCTCCAGCAGCCCGGTGACGTCCGAGAACACCGCCTTGTAGGTCTCCGACGGACCGAACCGCAGGTTCGAGATCGTCATCGCCAGCACGCCCGTGGTCAGCGAGGTGAGGACCACGAAGATCCCCAGCTTGACCGCCGCGCCCGTCGTCTTCACTCGACCGTCACCACCGATCCCCGCAGCAGCGGCCCGAACATCAGCGCCGACATGTCCGACAGCTCGTCGGACGGCGTCCGGGTCAGCGGCGCGACGATGTTCTTGATCGTCTCGTTGTCGTCACCGGAGCCCGGCTCGACGAACACGTTCGACACCGCGCGGCCCCGGTTCCCCGCCGCGCCGGCGTTCGCCGGGTCGGGGTTCTTCCACCACAGGTCGTCCTGCGTGCCGTCCAGCGCCAGGTAGTCCGGGAAGGGGACCTTCGAGTTCGGGATCCCGTAGCAGCGCGGGTTCCGGTGGTCCCGGGCCTCCGGCTTGTCCAGCGGGTACGTGTACGCCGGCCGCGGCTTCACGATCTCGATCGTCAGGTTGTAGGTCTTCGACCCGCCGCCGCCGCCGACCCGCTCCAGCTCCGGCTTGGCCTCCATGAGGCCCTCCAGGACGCACGGCATCGCCGGCGAGTACTTCGCGACGATCTGCAGCACGTCCCGGTTCGCGATGTTCACCCCGATGATCTTCGGGCCGTTCTGCCGCATGAACGTGTTCCCGTCCTCCGACAGCGCCGTCACCGCGGGGATGAGCTGCTCGATCGTCCGCTCCTTGTCGGTGATCGTCCGGCTCGTCACGTTCAGGTTCCGGAGGGTCTGCAGCAGGTCGGGCGCCGCGGCGTTGTAGACGTCCGCGACGTCCGCGAGGCCGTGCAGGTCCTCGACCAGCGTCCCCAGCTCCGGGTTGATCTTCTGCAGCAGCGCGTCGGCCTGCTCCAGGTTCTCGCCGAGCTGGTCGCCGCGGCCCTGCAGCGCCGTCGCCAGCGCGTTCAGCGTCGTGTTCAGCTCCGCCGGCTTCACCGCCTGCAGCAGCGGCAGCAGGTCGTCCAGCAGCCGGTTCACCTCGACCGCCGCGCGCGACCGGTCCTGCTGGATCGTCATGCCGTCCGTCAGGCCGGTCGGCCCCGGCTGCGCGGGCATCTCCAGCGACACGTACTTCTCGCCGAACAGCGTCTTCGGCAGCATCCGCGCCTGGACGTTCCGCGGGATCAGCTCCGCCTTGTCCGGGTCCAGCGCCAGGTGCAGGACGGCGCCGTCGTCGGTCACCTCGGTGTCGCGCACCTCGCCGACGATCAGGCCCCGCACCTTGACGTCCGAGTGCGGCAGCAGCTGCAGCCCCACCCGCTCGGCGGAGACCTTCACGTTCACCACCGGCCGGAACGCCTTGTTGTAGAACGCCACCGTCAGAGCCAGCGCGAGGAGGATCACCACGACCATCGTCACGCCCAGCAGGCGCAGTCGCATCCGTTCGGTCATCGCGCCCTCACCCCGCGATCCGCACCGACGTGTCGGTGCCCCAGATCGCCATGCCGAGCATCAGGTCCGCCACGTTGATCACGACGAGGCTGGTCCGCACCGCGCGGCCCACCGCGACGCCCACGCCGGCCGGACCGCCGCTCGCGTTGTAGCCGTAGTAGCAGTGGATCAGCATCACCAGGACGGAGAAGACGATCACTTTTCCGAACGACCACAGGATGTCGTTCGGCGGTAGGAACAAGTCGAAATAGTGGTCGTAGGTGCCGGTCGACTGCCCGTAGAACGTCGTCACGACGATCCGGGTCGCGCCGTACGACGCCAGCAGGCCCACGATGTACAGCGGGATCACCGCGATCATCCCGGCGATCATCCGCGTCGTCACCAGGAACGGCACCGACGGGACGGCCATGACCTCCAGCGCGTCGATCTCGTCGGAGATCCGCATCGCGCCGAGCTGCGCGGTGAACCCGCACCCGACCGTCGCCGACAGCGCCAGCGCCGACACCAGCGGCGCGATCTCCCGGGTGTTGAAGTACGACGCGACGAACCCGGTGAACGCGGCCGTCCCGATCTGGTCCAGCGACTCGAATCCCTGGAGGCCGACCTGGCTGCCGGTGAAGAACGTCATGAACCCGACGATCACCACCGAGCCGCCGATCACCGCGAGCCCGCCGGTGCCGAGGCTCACCTCGGCCAGCAGCCGCATCACCTCGGTGCGGTACCGGCGCAGCGCCCGGAACGTCCACGCGAACGCCTGCAGGTAGAACGACAGCTGGTGCCCGAAGTCGTCCAGTCGCTGCAGGGGTGCGTTCACCGCACGGGAGACGGCCTTCCCCGTCTTGCCTGGGGCCGCCATCTACATGCCCTTCGACGGAACGAACTGGAAGTACAGCGTGGAGATCAGGAAGTTCTCCACGAACAGGAGCATGAAGGTGATGACCACGGTCTGGTTGACCGCGTCCCCCACGCCCTTCGGGCCTCCCTTTGCGTTCAGCCCCTTATAGGCCGCGACAAGGCCGGCGGTGATTCCGAAGACGAACGCCTTGAACTCCGCCTGCAGCAGGTCGGGTAGTTGCGCAATGGCGTTGAACGACGCCAGATACGCGCCCGGCGTCCCGTCCTGCAGCATGACGTTGAAGACGTAGCCGCCCATCAGGCCGACCACCGACACCAGGCCGTTCAGGAACAGCGCCACGAACGCGCACGCCAGCATCCGCGGGACGACCAGGCGGTGCAGGGGGTTGATCCCCAGCACCTCCATGGCGTCGATCTCCTCGCGGATCTTCCGGGACCCGAGGTCCGCGCACATCGCCGATCCGGCCGCGCCCGCGATCAGCAGCGACGTCACCAGCGGACTCGCCTCGCGGACGATCGCCACGACCGCCGTCGCGCCCGTGTAGGACTGCGCGCCGAGCTGCCGGATCAGCCCCCCGACCTGCAGCGACAGCACGCCGCCGAACGGGATCGCGACCAGCATCGTCGGGACGACCGTGACGCTGACGATGAACCAGGCCTGCTGGATGAACTCGCGCCACTGGAACGGCCACTGGAACATCGCGCGGCCCGTGTCCAGGCAGAGGGCGAAGAACCGCCCCGGCTCCCGGACCGCGACGTTCGTCGCGCCGTCGCCGATCTTGCGCAGCGACACACGGGACGAAGTGCTCTTCTCACCGCCCTGGTCCGCGCCGATACCAGGAGTGGACATCAGTACTTCGCACCCGCCCCGTACTGCCCCGGCGGCGGACCGCCCGGGAACTGGCCGGGCGCGGCGGGCACGCCGCCGGCCGTCGACAGCGACGCCACGTACCGCGGCCACTCCTCGACCCAGTTGCGGCCCAGGTCGTCGATGAACGACCCGGGCGGCGGGACGACGCCGTGCGCGGCGCACCACGCGCCGGGCGCGTGCTGGCCCGCGCGCAGCAGGCCGTTCGTCGGCATCTGCTGCGGCGGGATCGGCGGCAGCTTGCCCGGGTCGTGGCCCATCTTCGCCTCGGCCTCCAACTCGGAGGCGTCCTTCTCCTCCGACATGCCGATCGGGCCGATCTTGCTCGCGTTGAGGAACTGCCGGACGACCGGCTCCTCGCTCGACAGCAGCATCTCCCGCGGCCCGAACATCGCCAGGTTCCGCTGGTACAGCAGGCCGATGTTGTCCGGGACGGTCCGGGCGGTGTTGATGTCGTGGGTGACGATCAGGAACGTCGCGTTGATCTGCGCGTTGAGGTCGATGAACACCTGGTTCAGGAACGCGGTGCGCACCGGGTCGAGGCCGGAGTCCGGCTCGTCCACCAGCAGGATCTCCGGGTCCAGCACCAGCGCGCGGGCCAGGCCGGCGCGCTTCTTCATACCGCCGGAGATCTCGCCGGGAAGTTTGTACTCGGCGCCGAGCAGACCCACCAGTTCCATCTTCTCGAGGACGATTCGCTTGACCTCGGATTCGGACTTCTTGGTGTGCTCGCGCAGCGGGAACGCGATGTTGTCGAACAGGTTCATCGAGCCGAAGAGGGCGCCGTCCTGGAAGAGGACACCGAACAGCTTCCGCGTCTCGTACAACTGCGACTCGGGCAGGTTGGGCAGGTCCCGGTCGCCGATCCAGATGTGCCCGCGGTCCGGCTTGAGCAGCCCGACGAGGGACTTCAGGAAGACCGACTTGCCGGTGCCGGATGGGCCGAGGAGAACGGAGATCTCCCCTGCGGGAATGGTCAGCGACACGTCCTGCCAGATCACCTGGCGGCCGAAGGACTTGGTCAGGCCCTCAACTCTGATCTCGACGCCCACTCGTCACCTTTCGTCCAGGCCGGGGGGAATCCCGAACCAATGAGCGAGTAGTACTCAGGCTCTGTCTTACCGAGGCTGTCTTACCGAGGCTCTGTCGTCACACCGCGTGCCCGTCTCCTTGCTACCGTCCGGTAGCCGCGACGGGTGCCACTACCGTAGCGACCTCCCGGGCAAATGGAAGAGGTACCGGACCAGATCAGTGGCCAAATGCGACGTCGTAAGACAATCGTTACTTACATCGCCTATGAGACTAGTGGTCCAAGAACCGGCTCCTCAAGCCGGGGGTCACGGCCCGGCCGTCCGCTGTTGCCCGACGGGCGGTCGTTACGGGAGCGGCCCGGTGGGGCCACAGCACCAGAACGGGACGCTACGCCCCGGTATGTGACCTGCACAACCCGCCGTGGCACACGGTTTGCGGCGGCCCTTTATCACCTCGGCACAGGAAACGAATCCCCTGACCAGCACGGTTGCGCAGCCGCCGACAAGGCCGGCCCGCGTCCGAAGCCGGACATGCGAGAAGGCGGCCACCCGAACGGGTGACCGCCTTCCGTGACGCGGTGGAGCCGAGCCGCACGGCTCCGGTGCGAAGGTGGACCGTCTTACTTGACGGTGACCGAGGCGCCCGCCTTCTCCAGGGCCTCCTTGGCCTTGTCGGCGGTCTCCTTGTTGACCTTCTCCAGCAGCGGCTTCGGCGCGCCGTCGACCAGGTCCTTGGCCTCCTTCAGGCCGAGGCTGGTGAGCGCGCGCACCTCCTTGATGACCTGGATCTTCTTGTCGCCGGCGCCCTCGAGGATGACGTCGAACTCGTCCTGGGCCGGGGCCTCCTCGGCCGGAGCGCCGGGGGCGCCCGGGGCGGCCGCGACGGCGGCGACCGGCGCGGCGGCCTTGACGTCGAAGACCTCCTCGAACTGCTTCACGAACTCGGAGAGCTCGAGAAGGGTCATCTCCTTGAAGACGTCGAGCAGCTCGTCGGTGCTGAGCTTCGCCATGATGTTTCCTCCGCTATGGCTGAAAAACTGGGGTGTACGGAACCGCGGGTGCCTATTCGGCGGACGCCTCGGCGGGGGCGCTCTCGCCCTCGCCCTCGCGCTTGGCGCGCAGCGCCTCGGCGAGCTGGGCCGCCTGCGTCGGCAGGGCGTTGAAGAGGCCCGCGGCGTTCGCCATGGAGCCCTTCATCGCGCCGGCCAGCTTCGCGAGGAGCACCTCGCGAGACTCCAGGTCGGCCAGCTTCGTGATCTGCGCGGCGTCCATCGACTGACCGTCGATGTAGCCGCCCTTGATCACCAGCGCCGGGTTCGCCTTGGCGAAGTCGCGCAGGCCCTTGGCGGCCTCGACCACGTCGCCCCGGACGAACGCGATGGCCGACGGGCCCTCGAGCAGCTCGCGGAACTGCTCGTCGACACCGGCCTCGTTCGCGGCGCGCTTGGTCAGCGTGTTCTTCACAACGCGAAAACGTGCGACCTCGCCGAGGTTGCCGCGCAGCTCGGTGACCTGCGCGACCGACAGCCCGCGGTACTCGGTCAGCACGGCGCCGTTCGAGCTCTCGAACTCGCTCTTGAGCTCGGCGATGGCCGCATCCTTGTGGTCCTTGGCCATGGCCCTCCTTCCGATTACCTTGGGGAAGCCGCCGGGGCGAAAAAGGTCTCGGAAAAGGGAACGCCCCGGCGCAGGCGCACGGGGCGTGGGCATGACGCGGAGGCCATGCGGAAGCTCTCGTCTCACCTACGCGGGCCGCCCGAATCTCTTCGGGTCCTTCGGCCGCCCGTGAGCGGGCGGCGACCGGCGGTCTTCGGCAGGAAACAGACTACGCGCAGAGACGCCTTTAGACCAAATCGGCGCGGCGCGCAACGGCGAGGGGGCCGCGCCCTCCGGCGCGGCCCCCTCGATCCGGGTCGGAATCCCGTGCGGTCAGCTTCCGCCGAGGCCGCCGCCCAGCCCCTGCATCATCTCCGCCATGTCGGTGACCTGGTTCGCGGGCGGCGCCGTGACCTGCACCGGCTTGCCGTAGTCGCGGTAGGTCATCGTCATCGTCATCGCGCCCGCGGCCGACGACGGCGTCGACATCGCCATCTTCTGCGGGAGCTGCTGCCCGTCGACCCACACGTCGAACTTCATCGACTCCATGCCGGTCTGGGCGATGGCCGCGCGGGCCGCCTCCTGCTGGTCCGCGGGAAGCTCCGCGATGGCGTCCGCCATGTTGTACGAGCCCGAGTAGTGCGTCGTCTCGACGCCGTTCACGTTCTCCTTGCCGACCTCGCGGACGTCCTTGGACGCGGTCAGCTTCTTCATGTTCGCCACCGGGTCCATCTGCTGCGACTGCTGCAGCATCTGGTCGATGTTCAGCCCGGCCGCGCGTCCGGCCTCCTCGAGGGAGATCTTGATCCACGGCTTCGCGGAGGCGCCGGGCAGCTCCGAGAGCATCGGCATCTTCATGTACATGGTGCGGCCGACGAGCAGCTGCTCCATGCCGCCCATGGACTGGCCGCCGACGGACATCTCGTTGTACTTCATGCTGTACGCCAGCTCGGGCTTGAGCTGGTACTGCATGGCGCCGGACGCCTTGACGTTCCCGTCGGGGGCCGAGACGTTCATGTCGAAGTCGGCCTGGAAGCTGTCGATCTGGCCGGTCTTCTCGGCGCTCTTGCCGAGCACCTGCGCGGCGCTCAGCTTCAGGTTCTCGCCCGCCTGGCTCACCTTGTCGCCGGCATCGCCGAGACAACCGGTGAGCGAGAGGGTCAGGCTGGTGACCAACGCGGTCCCCACGGCGAACCGACGGATCATCTTCACGATCTCCTTGCGTCGTCGAAGAGCGGCCCGACCCGGGGCCGGACCGCTCTTTACTTCTTCCTTATGACGCCGGAGACCCCCGTCTAGTTCGCGTCGAACTGGGATTTTCCGTAAGAATCGGTCAGCTGCCGCCGAGGAACGACTCCAGCGAGAGCGTCCCGACCTGCTCGGCCGGCGGCGGGTTCACCGACACCGACTCGCCGTACTCGCTGTAGACGACCGTCACCTTGCCCGCGTGCCCCTGGTCGCCCTTCACGTCCGTCTCGAGCTTGCGCGGCAGGTTGTCGCCGTCGGTCCACAGGTCGAACTCGATCGTCGCGTCGGCGTCCTGCGGCATGTGCCGCTTCGCCTCCTCGCGCGCCTCCGCGTCGAGGCGGCTGAGCGCGTCCTGGACGGTGACGGTGCCCGCGTAGTGCGTCGTCTCGACGCCGTTGACCTCTTCGGTGCCGACGCGGCGGACGTCCTCGGAGCCGGTGAGCATCTTCGTCTGCTCGGCCGGGTTCACCTTGCGCACCTGGTCGATGAGCTGCCGGACGTCGAAGCCGTTCTGCTGCGCGACCCGGTTCACGTCGATCTTCACCCACGGCTTGCCGCCGGCGACGAACCGGGCGAGCTGCGGGACCTTCGCGTACAGCATGTCACCGGTGTAGACGGCGCGTCCCTGAAGGCCCGGGATCGCCGACCCGCCCCGCGTCGCCTCGTCCAGCTCGGCGGAGAACTTCAGCGTCGGCCGCAGCTGGAACTGCCCGTTGGCGCGGATCTTCCCGCCGCCGTCCTCCTCGGTCGTGACGGTCAGGTCGGCGTGGAACGTGTCGGCCTTGCTCGTCTCCTTCGACGAGGCCAGCAGCGCCTCGTTCGCGCTGAGATTCACGTTGGCCGCCGTGCCGCCCGACCCGTCCCCGCCGCAGCCGGACAGCAGGAGCACCGCCCCCATCGCGGTTCCGCCGGCGGCGACCATGAGTCGTCGGTTCATCGGTTCTCGAGCCTCCTTGATCGCCCTGCTCGTTCCCACCAGTCTGTAGGCCCGGCGGAAACGCGGCATCCCCCGATGGTACGAATGCTCGGCGGACGAGTACGACCATGGGGGGGTTACCCCGGACGACGAACGGGCTCCTGGGGACGCCTCAGAGGCGCGAGCCGGACGTCAGCGGTACGAGCCGAACGTCATCGACCCGTCCAGCGCACCACCGGGGGCCTGCGCCTTCAGCCCGATCCAGGTCGGACGCGCCTTGGCGTTCGCCCACAGGTCCACGCCGACCCCGGTCTCCGCCGGGATGACCCGCCCGATCTGCTCCGCCGCCTGCCGCGGCAGCAGCCCGTACAGGTCGCCCAGCCTGCTGTCGGCGAGGAAGTGCGTCCGGCCCTGCGCGTCCGGTCCCTCGGCGAACAGGTCGGGCAGGCTCGCCATCAGGTACGTGAACTGGCGCGGGTCCGACTGCGTCTGCAGCGTCGTCAACTGGGCCTGGGTCAGCTTGGACTGCGTCCACTCCTGCCCGTCGTACCCCTTCAGGACGCCGTCCTGCACGATGACCTTCTCGGTCACCTTGGACGTCTGGCCGTCCTTCACCATGGTGGTGACGCCCGTCGCGGTCAGCGAGAACTCGGGGAAGAGCGTGAACGTCGCGGTCTCCGCCGCGTGCGTGTAGTCGCCGCCCGTCCCGTGCGTCAGCTTCACCTCGGTCTCGCGGACGAACGCGCGCAGATCGGGGCTCGGCTTCGGCTGCTCGTCGGGCAGCACGGCCTTCGCGGCCGCGCTCCCGCCGCCCGCCGCGGCCGTCCCGGCGCCGCCGGACGCGCCCGCGCCCGAACCGGTCCCGGCGCCCGCGCCGGAGCCCGTCCCGGACCCGGGAACGGCGCCGCCGGAGGGGGACAGCGTTCCCGTGCCGGGCCCCTCCCCGGCGGCCTCCCGGTCCGCCATGGCGGCGGCGGGCGGCATCGCCCCGGCGTCCGGCCCCGGGCCGCCGCCGGTCTTCACCACCGCCAGGACGACCGTGGGGACGACCGCCACGGCACCGAGCGCGGAAATCGCGATGATGCGGTCCGTTCTACGCTTCACGGACCCGATTCAACACCAAGTTCCCCGGCGGTAACAAAGGTCTTCGCATATCGGTTTGGCCATTTCCGGACCCGATATCCGGTAATCCCCGGTTTTTCGCCGGAAACGCCACAGGGCGCCCCCGTGCGGGGACGCCCTGTGATCAGGCCGGACGGATCAGGCGGTCTCGAGCTCCGCCGTCAGGTTGCGGACCGCGTTCGGGTCCAGCGGGATGCTCGGGCCCATCGACGTGGTCAGCACGGCCTTCTTGACGTACCGGCCCTTGGCGGCCGACGGCTTGAGCCGCTGGATCTCCTCGATCGCCGCCGCGTAGTTCTCCACCAGCAGGCGCTCGTCGAAGGACGCCTTGCCGATGATGAAGTGCAGGTTCGCGTGCCGGTCGACCCGGAACTCGATCTTGCCGCCCTTGATGTCGGAGACGGCCTTGGCCACGTCCATGGTGACCGTGCCGGTCTTCGGGTTCGGCATCAGGCCGCGCGGACCGAGCACCCGGCCCAGCCGGCCGACCTTGCCCATCTGGTCGGGCGTCGCCACGACCGCGTCGAAGTCCAGGAAGCCGCCCTGGATCCGCTCGATCATGTCGTCGGAGCCGACGAAGTCGGCGCCGGCCTCGCGGGCCTCGTCGGCCTTCGCGCCGCCGGCGAAGACCAGCACGCGGGCGGTCTTACCGGTGCCGTGCGGCAGGTTGACGGTGCCGCGCACCATCTGGTCGGCCTTGCGGGGGTCGACGCCCAGCCGCAGGGCGACCTCGACGGTCGCGTCGAACTTGGTGACCGCGGTCTCCTTGGCGAGCTTCACGGCCTCGGCCGGCGAGTACAGCCGGTCGCGGTCGATCTTCTCGGCCGCGGCGCGGTAGCCCTTGCTGCGCTTCATGCTGTTCCTCCAGTGGAACCCGTGGTCGCGGGCCGCGCCCGGCCCTCCCACGTGACGGACTTACTTGACCTCGATGCCCATGGACCGCGCGGTGCCCGCGACGATCTTCTCGGCGGCCTCGATGTCCTTGGCGTTGAGGTCGGGCATCTTGGTGGTGGCGATCTCGCGGATCTGGTCCGCGGTGACCGAGCCGACCTTGTTCTTGTGCGGCTCGCCGCTGCCCTTCTCGACGCCCGCGGCCTTCAGGATGAGCTGCGCGGCCGGCGGGGTCTTGGTGACGAAGGTGAACGAGCGGTCCTCGTAGATGGTGATCTCTACGGGGATGACGTTGCCGCGCTGGGACTCCGTGGCAGCGTTGTACTGCTTGCAGAAGTCCATGATGTTGACGCCGTGCGGACCGAGAGCGGTACCGACCGGCGGCGCCGGGGTCGCGGCACCGGCCTGCAGCTGCACCTTGACGACGGCGGCGACCTTCTTCTTGGGAGGCATGCCTCACCCCTCGCGTCCCATTTTCTCGATGGCTCCGACTCCCGGAGTTCCGGGCAACACGGTGGCTGGGACGATTCCGCCGTGTGGGAGCCGCTGTACGCCCCTGGTCGGGGCGGGTCTGTCAGATCTTGGAGACCTGGTTGAAGGACAGCTCGACCGGAGTCTCGCGCCCGAAGATCGACACGAGGACCTTGAGCTTCTGCGCCTCGATGTTGATCTCGTTGACCGTCGCCGGGAGGGTCGCGAACGGGCCGTCCATGACGGTGACGGACTCGCCGACCTCGAAGTCGACGGTCGCCTGCGCCTTCGCGGGCTCCTTGGTCTTGACGGCCCCGGCGGCCTCTTCGGGCTCGGGGGCCAGCAGCTTCGCGACCTCGTCCAGGCTCAGCGGGGACGGCTTGTTCAGCAGCCCCACGAACCCGGTGACGCCCGGGGTGTTGCGGACCGCGGCCCAGGACTCGTCGGTGAGGTCCATGCGGACGAGGATGTAGCCCGGCAGGACCTTCTCGTTGACCTTCTGCCGCTTGCCCTGCTTGATCTCGGTGACCTCGTGCTGCGGGACCTCGATCTGGAAGATGTAGTCCTCCATGTTGAGGGTCTGCGTCCGGGTCTCGATGTTGGTCTTGACCCGGTTCTCGTAGCCCGCGTAGGTGTGCACGACGTACCAGTCGCCCGGCTGGAGCCGCAGCTCCATCTTGAAGTCGGCGTACGGGTCGGCCGGGGGCCCGGCGGGGGCCTCGGCCTCCTCGCCCTCCTCGCCCGGCTCGGCGTCCTCGCCCGCTTCGGCGTCCTCGTCCTCGGCGCGCACCTCGGCGGCGAGGTCGGCGGCGCCCTCGGCGACCTCCGGACCGGGGGGCTCCTCGCCCTCGAGCTTCGTGTCCGCGGGCTCGCCTTCCCCGGCGGTGACGGCCGCCTCGGCCGCCTCGTCGGCGGGCTCGGCCGCCTGGCCGGCCGCAGCAGCCGCAGCGGACTGGGCCTCTTCCACGGCCTCGTCGTAGGGCTGTGAGGACTCGGACACGGTGTCTCTTTCTCTCGGTCTGCGCTGACTGGTTGTACGACGGTACGGCATGTGGCCGTTCGGCGGGCCGCGCGGCCCGGATGCCCCGGCGCCGGTCGTCCCGACGCGGTCGTCCCCGCGGGGCGGGATCAGCCGAAGATGGCGTAGATGCCTTCCTGCAGACCCCAGTCGACGCCGGAGACGAGCGCGACCATGAAGATGACGAACACCAGGGAGACCGTCGTGTAGGTGATCAGTTCCCGGCGGGTGGGCCAGATGACCTTGCGCAGCTCGGCGACGATCTGGCGCACGAACAGCGCGGGGGAGGTCCGCTTCCCGACCTTCTTCCGCTTGCCCTTGCCTTCGTCCTTGGCCTCGGGCTCGCCGCGCGTCTCAGTCGCCATGCCGCCGTTCACCCCATCGGTCGTGTTCGGACCACCTCGTGGTCGCCGCGCCGTTCGCGCCTTCGCGCGTCACGGCGTCGGCCGCCGCGACGCGGCCGGCACGGGTGCGCGCACCGCACCTCGCAGGGCAGGAGGGACTCGAACCCCCAACCGCCGGTTTTGGAGACCGGTGCTCTACCAATTGAGCCACTGCCCTTCATTCTCCGGTGACGGAGAACTGCCCGGCCGGGTGGCCGAGCTCGTGCCGGTTACCAGCTTACGGCCTCCCGAGGGTCGCTCGTGCGGACAGCCTCGTAGCCGGTGACGCGTCACTAGTCGCAGGAGTCTACGTGGCCGCGGCCCCCGCGTCGAACCGAAACCCGCCGCGGGCGTCGCGGCGGACGCGCGGCCGACGCGCGTAACGCCCCCCACCGGCCCGAACATATCGCTCTGGTCACCGTCTGGCGTCTGTAACGATAGAGGTATGAGCACCGACCGTCCGCGCATCTCCAAGCGCATATCCGCGATCTCCGAGTCCGCCACGCTGGCCGTCGACGCCAAGGCCAAGGCGCTGAAGGCGGCCGGGCGCCCGGTCATCGGGTTCGGCGCCGGAGAGCCCGACTTCCCGACGCCCGACTACATCGTCGAGGCCGCGGTGACGGCCTGCCGCGTCCCGCGGTTCCACAAGTACACCCCGGCCGGCGGGCTGCCGGAGCTGCGCGCGGCGATCGCCGAGAAGACCGAGCGCGACTCGGGCCTGAAGGTCGAGCCGTCCCAGGTCCTGGTCACCAACGGCGGCAAGCAGGCCGTGTACGAGGCGTTCGCCGCGCTGCTCGACCCGGGCGACGAGGTGCTGGTCCCCACCCCGTACTGGACGACCTACCCCGAGTCGATCAAGCTCGCCGGGGGCGTCCCGGTGGACGTCGTCGCCGACGAGACGACCGGGTACCGGGTGAGCGTCGAGCAGCTCGAGGCGGCCCGCACCGACCGGACGAAGGTGCTGCTGTTCGTCTCCCCGTCGAACCCGACCGGCGCCGTCTACACCCGCGACCAGATCGAGGCGATCGGCCGCTGGGCGGACGAGCACGGCCTGTGGGTGATCACGGACGAGATCTACGAGCACCTCGTCTACGGGGACGCCGAGTTCCACTCGATGCCCGTCGTGGTGCCGGAGCTCGCGGACCGCACGCTCGTCCTGAACGGGGTCGCGAAGACGTACGCGATGACCGGCTGGCGGGTGGGCTGGATGATCGGCCCGGCGGACGTCGTGAAGGCCGCGCAGAACCTGCAGTCGCACGCGACGTCGAATGTGGCGAACGTCTCGCAGGCCGCCGCGCTCGCCGCCGTGACGGGCGACCTCGACGCCGTCGCGGAGATGCGCAAGGCGTTCGACCGGCGCCGCCACACGATGGTCAAGATGCTGAACGACATCCCCGGCGTGCTCTGCCCGGAGCCCGAGGGCGCGTTCTACGCGTACCCGTCGGTCAAGGAGCTGCTGGGCAAGGAGATCCGCGGCAAGCGCCCCGCGACGTCCGTGGAGCTGGCCTCGCTGATCCTGGAGGAGGCCGAGGTGGCGCTGGTGCCGGGCGAGGCGTTCGGCACCCCCGGCTACTTCCGCCTGTCGTACGCGCTCGGCGACGACGACCTCGTCGAGGGCGTCTCCCGCGTCGCGAAGCTGCTGTCCGAGGCGGGCTGAGGCCGGCGCGGACGAGGGAAGGGCCCCGGGCTCCGGCTCGGGGCCCTTCCCTATGGGCGGACGCCCTCGGCGATGCGCATGAGGTCGCCGGCGGCGGCGCCGCCCGCCTGGACGGTCGCGCCGAGGCCGGCGCGCGGCAGCCAGGAGACCTGCCGCCCCGAGCCGGGCGCGGCGCCCGCGAGCGCGGGCGTCCCCCGGACGGACGTGCGGACCGGCACGCCGACGGGCGGTGCGAGCTCCTCGGGGCCGCCGATGCCGGTGCCCTCGACCAGCCGGATCCGCACCCAGCCGGGGTCGCCGCGCCACTCGCAGACGGTCGTGGTGCGGGCGGTGCCGCGCTCGGTGGCGCACGGGCGCGCGGCGTCGAGGCCGTCCGGCAGGTAGGCGAGCCACGCGGGCAGGGACGGCTCGGCGCGCGGCGCCTCGGCGGCCGGCGCGTCGGGCGCGCCGGTGGACGGGCGCGGCGTCCGCGGCTCCGCCGTCCCGCCCTTCCCGGACTCGGGCGGACGGGACGGGACGGGCGCGGGCACCCGCTCGGGCGCGCCGTCCCCGGACGCGGCGGCGGACGGGACGACGCCCTCGGGCGCCCCGGCGGGCGCGGGCTGGATCGACCGGTACGCCGGGGCCAGCGCGAGCGCCGCGACGGACGCCCCGGCCACCGCCGCCGCGGTCCGGATCCGGGCCTTGCGGCGGCGGTGCCGGCGCCGGACGTCCGCGGCGAGCGACCTCGGCGCCCGCGCGCCCGCGACCGTCTCGGCCATCGCGCGGCGCAGTTCGTCCTCTACGTCCATGTCATCCCCCCATCGGCGCCAGGTTCGTGTCGAGGCGTTCGCGGAGCCTGGCGAGTCCCCGCGACGCCTGGCTCTTCACGGTCCCGACGGAGCAGCCGAGCACCCGCGCGGTCTCCGCCTCCGAGAGGTCCTCCCAGAAGCGCAGGACGAGCACGGCGCGCTGGCGCGGGCCCAGCCGGCGCAGCTCGTCCATCAGCGCCCCTCTCAGCTCGACGGAGTGGTGCGGCGACACGGCCGGCGTCTCGGGGAGCCGGGCCATGTGGATCTCGCGCAGCACCTTCCACCGCCGCGCCCGGCTGATCATGAGGTTCACCAGGATCCGCCGGACGTACGGCTCGGGGTCGGCGTCGGGGTCGAGCCTGCCCCAGTGCCGGTACGCCTTCTCGAGCGCGGTCTGCAGCATGTCCTCGGCGTCCTGCCCGGCGCCGCACAGCAGCGCCGCCGTGCGCAGCAGCGCGTTGCCGCGTGCCGCCACGAACTCCACGAACGACTCGTCGTCTCGACGCCCCACTGTGCTCCGTCCGGCTCGTGCGGTAACGGTCATCGGGGACGGGCGGTCCCGGGCCGCGGGGTCGGCGCCCGGGACCGCCCGCCGGTCTTCGGGTCGGGTCCGGCCGGCGGTGCTAGCGCAGCCCGGCCGCGACGTCCTTCACCTGGCCGAGCGAGGGCGAGCCGTGGACGTGCACGAAGCGGCCGTCCCGCTCGTGGACGAGGACGCCGTGCCCGCCCGGAAGCTGCCACGCGGCCGCCCCGGGGACGGCGACGGGCGTGCCGCCCGAGGGCAGCTTCAGCCCCCGGCGCACCTCCTGCCCGGTGACGCCGGACGGGGCCTCGACGACCAGCACGCCGAGCCACCGGCCCGCGGCGCCCGTCCACTTCTGGGCGACCGTGCAGACCTTCTCGCCGCCGAGGTCGCGGGCGGCGCGGGACGTCGCCTCGTGGCGCAGGCCCTTGGTGAGCACGAGGGCCTTCTCCACCGGCCCGCCGACCGGGACGGCCGGGTCGAGGTCGCGGCAGTCGAGGCGCGGCGTCGGCGCCTCGGGCACGGCGGGCGCCGCGGGAACCCGCGCGTCCGGCGCACCCGCAGGCGCACTCACCGGCACATCCCCACCCGCAGTCGGACACACGGGCAGCTCCCCGACCTCCTGCCCAGCCCCGGCGGCCCCGGCCGCACCGCCGGCGGCCTCACCCGCCCGGGCCTTCGCGCCCTCGGCGGCCTCACCCGCCCGGGCCTTCGCGCCTCCGGCGGCCTCACCCGCCGCGCCCGCCGCACCGCCGGCGGCCTCGCCCGCAGCGCCCGTCGCACCGCCGGCGGCCTCGCCCGCAGCGCCGGTCGCACCGCCGACGGCCTCGCCCGCAGCGCCGGTCGTGCCTCCGGCGGCTTCGCCCGCGCGGGCCCTCGCGCCTTCGGCGGCTCCGCCCGCAGCGCCCGCCGCACCTCCGGCGGCTTCACCCGCCGCGCCGGTCGCGCGCTTGGCGGCTTCGCTCGCGCGGGCCTTTGCGGCCTCGGTCGCCTCGGTGGGCAGGACGACGGTCGGCACCTTCGGTGCGTCCTGCCGGCGCAGTTCTTCCGTCCCGGGCAGCTTCACGCCGGGAGCCGGGACGCAGGTCGGCGCCGCGGCCGGTGCGCCGCCCGCCTCCCGCGCGGCGGCGGGGGCGGACGCGTTCGCGCCCGCGGGCACGGCGGTGTCCGAGCCCGCGCCCGCCATGGCCCACGTGACGCCGCCGCCGACGGACAGCGTCCCGACGGCGGACGCGGCGACGAGGGCGGCCTTGAGCGTGATCATCGTGATTCCCTTCTGCCCCGCAACACTCTTGCGCCCCTCGTCTACGCACGGACGGTGAGCAGGGTTGCACGGAAATCACAAGATTTTTCGGGCATGCCCATGGGGCGTGATGGCCGCCGCGTGTCATGGGAGGTAGTCCGGAGTGATGATCCTGGTGGGGCGGACGGTCACCGCGGCGCGCCATCCGGCAACATTGGTCCATGGAGGCCCGTACCGTTCCCGCCCGTCCGGTCGACGAGGGTGCCCGCGAGAGGCCCGTCGCGCGCGGCGCCGCGCGCCCGGACACGGCGCTGCTGCCGAAGGCGCACCTGCACCTGCACTTCACCGGCTCGATGCGGCATTCGACGCTGGTCGAGCTGGCCCGGCTGCACGGGGTGCACCTGCCGGACGCCCTCGTGGACGACTGGCCGCCGCGCCTGCACGCGACGGACGAGCGGGGCTGGTTCCGGTTCCAGCGGCTCTACGACATCGCGCGCTCCGTCCTGCAGACCCCGGACGACCTGCGGCGGCTCCTGCGCGAGACGGCCGAGGACGAGGCCGCCGAGGGGTCGGGCTGGCTGGAGATCCAGGTCGACCCGAGCGGGTACGCGGCGAGGTTCGGCGGGCTCACCCCGACCGTCGAGCTCGTGCTCGACGCGGCGCGGGAGGCGTCGGCGGCGACCGGCGTCGGGATCGGGCTGGTGATCGCCGCGAACCGGACGCGGCACCCGCTGGACGCGAAGACGCTCGCGCGGCTCGCCGTCCGGTACGCGGGGCAGGGCGTCGTCGGGTTCGGGCTGTCCAACGACGAGCGGCGGGGCCGCGCCTACGACTTCGAGGGCGCGTTCCGGATCGCGCGGCGCGGCGGGCTGCTGTCGGACCCGCACGGCGGCGAGCTGCTGGGGCCCGCGAGCGTCCGGGAGTGCCTGGAGACGCTCGGCGCCGACCGCATCGGGCACGGGGTGCGCGCCGTCGAGGACCCGCGGCTGCTGGACGCCATCGCGAGCCGGGGCGTCACGCTGGAGGTGTGCCCCGCGTCGAACGTGGGCCTCGGCGTCGCGGCGACGGCGGCGGACGTCCCGGTGCGGGCCCTGCAGGAGGCGGGCGTCCCGATCGCGCTCGGCGCCGACGACCCGCTGCTGTTCGGGTCGCGGCTCGCGCGGCAGTACGAGCTCGTCCGGTCCGAGCACGGGTTCAGCGACGCGGAGCTCGCGGAGCTGGCGCGGCAGTCGATCCGGGGGTCGGCCGCACCGGACGACGTCCGGGCGCGGCTCCTCGCGGGCATCGACGCCTGGCTCGCGGACGCGAACTGACCGGGGCGGCGGGCGCTCACCGGCCGGGCCCGTCAGGGCGCCACCGCCCGCGCCGCTCCAGGTGCGCCACCAGCAGCTCGCCGGCGCGCAGGACGTGCGCGCGCATCTCGGCGCCCGCGCCCGGCCCGTCGCCCGCGCGCAGCGCGTCCAGGACGCGGCGGTGGTCGCGGACGGCGAGCCGCGGCCAGTCGGGGACGTCGCCGAACATCCCGCGCGGGACGTACCGGGCGGCCGTCCCCATCGACCAGGCGAGCTTCGGGGACGCTGCGGCGACGTTGATGCGCCGGTGGAAGTCGCGGTTGTGCTGCTCCATCAGGTCCGGGCGGTGGACGGTCCGGGCCTGTTCGAGCGCGTGGTGGAACGCGTCGAGGTCGCCCAGCGCGGCGTCGTCCAGCGCGGCGGCGGCGCGGGCGGCCAGCTCGGCGGCGATGCCCGCCTGCACCCAGAACAGGTCGGTGACGTCCTGCTTCGACAGCGGCGCGACGACGAACCCGCGGCGCGGCTCCAGGACGACGAAGCCTTCGGCGCGCAGCGACTTCAGCGCCTCCCGGACGGGCGTGACGCTGATCCGGAACTCGGCGGCGAGCCGTTCGAGGCGCAGGTGCTCCCCGGGCCGGACCCGCCCGTCGACGATCAGTTCGCGGATCCGCGCGGCGACCTCGTCGGCGAGCTGCAGGCGCATCCCGGCCGAACCGGGAGTCGGCGGCGGGCGAGGGCCCGGCGGCGCGCCGGGCGTGTGCCGGGGCAGGGGGACGGCCACGGTGCACTCCCCAACGGGCCCCGCCGCGGCCGGGCCCCGCGGACGTCAAAGGGCCCGTCCTGTTCATGCCCGCGAAGCCGCGCCCTGATGCCCGCGGAGCCGAAGCCCGCCCGGCTCGCGGCCGCCGCCCGGCTCAGAGGGCGACGCCGACGAGGACCGGTTCGTTCACGAGCTCCACGCCGAACGCGTCCCGCACCCCGGCGCGCACCTCGCGGGCCAGGTCGAGGAGGTCGGCGGTCCGGGCGCCGCCCGGGTTGGTGAGCGCGAGGGCGTGCTTGCCGGAGATGCGGGCCGGGCCCGTCCCGTGCCCCTTCACGAACCCGGCGCGGTCGATGAGCCACGCCGCGGACGTCTTGGTGCGCCCGTCCGGCTCGGGGTAGCGGGGGAACGCCGCGTCGGGGCCGAGGCGCGCGGCGACGCGCCGCTCCAGCTCGGCGAGCTGCGCGGGCTCCAGGATCGGGTTGGTGAAGAACGATCCGGCGCTGCGGGTGTCGGGGTCGGCCGGGTCGAGGACCATGCCTTTGCCGCGCCGCAGCTCCAGGACGGCGTCGCGCGCCTCCTTCAGCGCGACCCGCTCGCCGGGCCGGACGTCCAGCCTGCGCGCCAGCTCGGCGTACGCGATCGGCTGCGACTCCTCCGACTCGCGCAGCGCGTACGTCACGTCCAGGACGACGTACCGGTCGTCGCCTTTGAACACGCTGTTGCGGTAGGTGAAGCGGCACTCGTCCGGGCCGAGCGTCACCCACGCGCGGTCGCGCCGGTCGTAGGCGCGGACCCGCACGATCGTCTGGCTGACGTCCTGCCCGTAGGCGCCGACGTTCTGGATGGGCGTCGCGCCGACCCGCCCGGGGATCCCCGCGAGGCATTCGACGCCGGCGAGGCCGTCGGACACGCAGCGCGCGACGAACGGGTCCCAGTCCTCGCCGGCCTGCACGCGGAGGTGCACCCGGTCGCCTTCGGCGGCGACGCGCTCGGTCCCCCGCGTCCCGACGTGCACGACCGTCCCGGGGAACCCGTCGTCGGACACCACCACGTTGCTGCCGCCGCCGAGCACCAGCAGCGGCTCGCCCGACTCGTCGGCCTCCCGGACCGCCGCGACGACCTCCTCCTCGGTGGTCGCCTCGACGAACCGCCGGGCGGGGCCGCCCAGCCGCAGCGTGGTGTATCCGGCCAGGTTCACCTCTTCGGCGATCACCGCCACGTCGTCATCCCTCCGTCGCATGTTCGCGTCCGCACCGGCCGGTCGTCCCCGGCCGGTGCGGACGGGCGCGCGCCCGTTCAGGCGAGACGGACGACCGCCTTGGCGCGCGTGAGGACCTTCTGGTCGTTCGACTTGGCGGTGAGCG
This sequence comes from Actinomadura sp. WAC 06369, assembly GCF_003947565.1. Lineage (NCBI taxonomy): Bacteria > Bacillati > Actinomycetota > Actinomycetes > Streptosporangiales > Thermomonosporaceae > Actinomadura > Actinomadura sp. WAC 06369. The sequence goes on from NZ_QHJN01000008.1 coordinate 88,019, forward strand.
CCACGACGACCTTGCCGTCGTCCAGCTTCTCCTCCACCGTGCCGCTGATCTCCAGCGACGCGCCGCCCTCGTCGGGGACGACCACGGGCGAGGAGAACCGTACCCCGTAGTCGACGACCGCACCCGGGTCGCCCGCCCAGTCGGTGACGAACCGGCCGCCCTGCGCCATCGTGAACATGCCGTGCGCGATGACGTCCGGGAGCCCGACGGCCTTCGCGAACGACTCGCGCCAGTGGATCGGGTTGAAGTCGCCGGACGCGCCCGCGTACATGACGAGGTTCGCGCGGTCGACCTTGTACGTCTGCGCCGGGATCTCGGTGCCGACCTCGACGTCGTCGTACTTCACCTTCGCGGTCATCCCTAGGCCCCCCGCTCCACGATCGTGTTGTAGGTCTTGCAGACCAGTTCGCCCTCGACCGTCTTCACGTCGGTCTCCACGACCATCTTCTCGTTGTTGCCGATCGACTTGATCTCGGTGATCGTCGACGTGCAGGTCACGACGTCCCCGGCCGTGATCGGGCGGGTGTACTCGAACCGCTGCTCGCCGTGCACGACCATCGCGTAGTTGAGGCCGAGCTCGGGGTCGGCGAGGCCGGGGTTGCCGAGCGACACCACGATCGGGAACGTGGGCGGCGCGATGACGTCGGGGTGCCCGGCCGCCTTCGCCGCCTCCGCGTCGCGGTAGACGGGGTTGTGGTCGCCGATCGCGTCCGCGAACTCGCGGATCTTGACGCGGCTGACCTCGTAGGGCTCGCTGGGCGGGAAGCTCCGCCCGATGAAATCACGGTTCAGTGCCATGCAGTCCGTCCTTCCAGGTCGAACGGGGCGTCGCGCCCGGGTGCCCGCGCCGTGAGCACCGTTCCCTCTGCGTCCCGACGGACGGTAACAGAACGACGTTCAGCCCGCCCCCATGGGTCTCACCCATGAGGACGGGCTGAACATCATGCTGAACAGGTGCGCAAGCCGCGAAGGAACCACCCGGAACCCCGCGCGCCCACCGCCACGATCCACCCCACGCGAACCGACCCGACCGACACACGTCCGGCCGCCGTTTCGCTTCGGCGTGTCCGCCGACCACTCAACCTCCGAGAGCGCGCTCGTCCCTGAGGACGTCCGCTCGACGCCTGCGCGCCGCGCTCGACCCTTGGGGCGTCCGCACGATCCCCCTGCGTTACAGGCCGGGTCGCTCGGGCGCTCCCGCCGAGTGCTCGGCGTCTGCGCGCCGCTCTCGGCCTGAGGACGTCCGCTCGGCGCCCGCGTCAGCCGAGTGCTCGGCGTTGCGGGTCGGGCTCGGCCCTTGGGGCGTCCGCTCGATCCCCGGGTTGCGGGCCGGGGCGGTGCCTCGGGGCTCGGGCTCCGGGGTGGGAGCTCGGTGAGCCGGGGCTCGTTCCGCGCGCGGCCGGAGGGCGCTCGGCGCCCGGAGGCCGTGCGGCTCCCCCGGCGTCGGGCTAGCGGGTCTCCCGGTGCGGACGGTGCGTCCGGCAGTTCGGGCAGTACTTCTTGATCTCGAGGCGGTCCGGGTCGTTGCGCCGGTTCTTCCGCGTGATGTAGTTGCGGTGCTTGCACTCCTGGCAGGCCAGCGTGATCTTCGGCCGTACGTCGGTGGCAGCCACGTTGGAGTGCCTTTCTGAGCTAGGGACAAGGAACTACGGACCGGGACCGCCCCTGCGGGCGGCCGGCGGTACGGACCCAGCCTGCTCACCCCCCGGAGGGGGTGAGAGACCTGGGTAGTAGCGAGGGCCGGACTTGAACCGGCGACACAGCGATTATGAGCCGCTTGCTCTGCCTGACTGAGCTACCCCGCCGTGATGGTCGGTGTGGACCGGTTTGCAAGGATACCGGATGCCCACCGCACCCTCGGAACGGCATTTCCCGGACCGGAGGTCGGGGAAGTGCGTTCGGGTGGCCCCGGAGGGCCGCACCCAGGTTACCCGGTGGGCCGGGTGACCTGCGAATCGTCCCGATGGAACCGGTGGGACGCTACCACAGGGCCTGCCGCGAGGCGAATCCGGACGTCCGGGCCCGGAGCACCCCCGGGAACGACGAAGGCCGCCCTCCGATCGTCCGGACGGCGGCCGCGGTGTCGTTGAGCCCCTTTACGGAATCGAACCGTAGACCTTCTCCTTACCATGGAGACGCTCTGCCGACTGAGCTAAAGGGGCTTGCGTCGTTCGCGCAGTGAAAACCATACACGGCCCGGGCACCACTTGCGAACTGGAAAGCCCCGCACACCCGCCCCGTCTCCTCGCGGCGGTGTTTCCCCAGGTCAGCGCAGGAGATGCCGGCCGATGACGAGCTGCTGGATCTGGCTGGTGCCCTCGTAGATGCGGAACAGCCGGACGTCCCGGTAGAACCGCTCGACGGCGACGCCGCGCATGTAGCCCATCCCGCCGTAGACCTGCACGGCCCGGTCGGCGACCCGCCCGACCATCTCCGAGCAGAAGTACTTCGCGCAGGACGGGCCGAGCTTGGTGTCCTCGCCGGCGTCGTAGGCGCGCGCGGCCTCCAGCACCATCGACCGGCCCGCGTACAGCTCGGCCTGCGAGTCGGCGATGAGGCCCTGGACGAGCTGGTACTCGCCGATCTTCCGCCCGCCCTGGGCGCGCTCCTTCGCGTACGCGACGGCCTCGTCCTGGATCCGCTGGGCGAGGCCCACGCAGACCGCGGAGATGCTCAGCCGGCCGTGCGCGAGGGACGCCATCGCGGTGCGGAACCCGGTGCCCTCCGGGCCGACCATCGCGGCGGCGGGGACGCGGACGCCGTCGAGGAGCACCTCGGCGGTGTGCGCCCCGCGCTGCCCCATCTTCGCGTCGGACGGCCCGACCTTCAGCCCGTCCGCGCCCTTCTCGACGAGGAAGGTGGAGATGCCGCGGGAGCCCTCGCCGCCGGTCCGGGCGAACACCATGAAGACGTCCGCTTCCGGGGCGTTGGTGATGAACCGCTTGGCGCCGTCGATGACGTAGTCGTCGCCGTCGCGGCGCGCCGTCGTCGTCAGCGTGCTCGGGTCGGACCCGGCCTCGGCCTCGGTGAGCGCGAACGCGCCGACGGTCTCGCCGGACGCGAGGCGGGGCAGCCAGCGGTCCTTCTGCGCGTCCGTCCCGGCGTGGACGAGGACCTGGCCGGCGATGCCGTTGCTCGTCCCGAACATCGAGCGGAACGCCGGGCTGGCGTAGCCGATCTCGAAGACGAGCCGGACCTCCTCGCTCATCGACAGGCCGAGCCCGCCGTACTGCTCCGGCAGCGCGTACCCGAACAGGCCCATGTCGCGGGACGTGCGCCGCACCGACTCGGGGATCGCGTCGGTCTCCTCGATCTCCTCCTCGCGGGGGACCACCTCGTCGCGGACGAAGCGGCGGACGGCCTGCAGCACGTCGTCGAAATCCTGTGGCTCCATGCCGTCCATTCTAGAATCCTTTTCTAGGATGGCGTCTAGAAGCGGACGAGCACCGCCGTCGCGTCGTCGTGCCGCTTGCCCCGCCCGCCGGCGTCCGCAGGCTGCGCCGCCTCGACCGCGCGCGTCCGCCGCACCAGCTCGGCGGGCCCCTCCTCGTCCAGGAGCCGGAGCAGCTCCGCCCAGGTCAGCCGCCCGAACCGCTCCACCAGGCGGGACGCGCCGTCGCTCAGCACCGCGGCCCGGCGCAGCCCCCGCAGCGGCACCCGCCCGGTGCGGGCCTCGTACGCCGCTTCCGGTTTCGTGCTCGCGACCCAGAACCCGCCGGGGCTGTTGCGCGCCGCCCGCACCGCCGCGCGGGTGTAGCTCGGCAGCCGGTCGATCCGGTCGTCCCGGCAGACGACCGTCCCGGCGGGCGTCTCGAACACGATCGGGGAGTCGGCGAGGACGAGCCAGTCGACGGCGTCCGCGCGGCGGCGCAGCACCGACACCGTCGCGGACGGGCTGTCGGGGTCGCCGAGGTCGCACGTCCCGGCGTGCGCCTCCCCGGTCACCTTGATCGCCTCGGCGACCAGGTCGGGCAGCGGCTCCCCGGCCTCGGCCGCCAGGCCCGCCGCGATCCGCCCGCCGATCCGCCGCACCAGCCACGCCGGGTCGTGCCGGCAGCCGCCGTCCACGCCCGGCGGCGCCGTCGCGCCGTCCAGCAGCACCACCCACCCGGGTCCGGCCGCGACGAAGTCCTCGTTCTCCCGGCCCGGCGTCGCCTCGCTCGCATAGGTCACCTGCACGGGTCCAGATCTACCCGCACGGCCGCCCGTCCGGGACCCGGCGGCCACCGAACCCTTACCTCCGGGGAGCATCCGGGTGCCCGCGGCCGTGCCGGTGTCCCGCACTTTCGGACCGTCCTCCCGGAAGCTTTCGCGCACGAAATGCAGCCACTTTACCGGAGGAATCCCAATCGGCCTTATACCGTTTGCGGGCGGCCCTATAACCGTCCGGCCATATGACGAGGCGAACATACGGGACCCGCATTTAGGTATTAGCCGGTGATATCGCTCACGTGCATCCTCGTCAGGTGTACTCGACCGGAAGGCCCAGGTGATGGACAACGACCGCCGGCAAGCGGCACGCCGCGTCTCATGGGCGGCCTTCATCGGCACCACCATCGAGTGGTACGACTTCTTCCTCTACGGAACGGCCGCCGCGCTCGTCTTCAGCAAGCAGTTCTTCCCCACGATGGACCCCGTCGCCGGCTCCATCGCCTCCTTCGGCACGATGACCGTCGGATTCCTCGCCCGCCCCCTCGGCGGCGTCATTTTCGGCCATTTCGGCGACCGCATCGGACGGCGCAACACGCTCGTCGTCTCGCTGCTGATCATGGGCATCGGGACCGCGCTCATCGGCCTGCTCCCGACCTACGACACCCTCGGCATCTGGGCCGCCGTCCTCCTGGTCGTCCTCCGCATCGCCCAGGGCATCGGCCTCGGCGGCGAACTCGGCGGCGCCGTCGTCCTCACCATGGAGCACGCCCCGAAGGGACGGCGCGGCCTGTTCGGCGCGTTCCCGATGATGGGGACGCCCGCCGGGATGATGTGCGCGAACGCCGTCTTCCTCGGCACCTCGGCCCTGCTCGGCGACGCCGCGTTCCAGTCGTGGGGCTGGCGGGTGCCGTTCCTGCTCAGCCTCGTCCTCGTCGGCGTCGGCCTCTACCTGCGGCTCCGCATCGAGGAGAGCCCCGACTACGAGGGGCTCGTCGAGCGCCGCAAGCCCGCGAAGCTGCCCGTCGCGCTCGTCCTGCGCGACCACTGGCGCTCGGTCGTCCACACCATCTGCGTCATCATCGGCAACAGCGCCGTCGCGTACATCTTCATGGTCTACGCCCTGTCCTACGGCGAGGACAACGTCGCCCTCGACCGCGACTACCTGCTCATGTGCGTCATCGGCGGCTCCGCCCTCTGGCTGCTCACCGCCCCGCTCTGGGCGCACTGGACCGACCGGTTCGGCATGCGGGCCGTGTTCACCGGCGGCTCGGTGGTCCTCCTGGCCGGCGCCGCCGCGATCCTCCCGGTGATCAACACGGGCAACCTCGTGCTGATCGCGGTGTTCATGGTGGCGATGGGCGCCGTCCTGTCGATGAGCCACGCCCCGCAGGGCACCCTCACCGCGAGCTTCTTCCCCGTCGCCATCCGGTACTCCGGCACGTCGGTCGCCTACCAGCTCGCGTCCCTGCTCGGCGGCGGCATCACCCCGCTCGTCGCCGAGTCCCTGTTCGCCTCCACCGGCACCTCCATGGCGATCACCGGCTACCTCACGGTGATCGCCGCGATCAGCCTCGCCGCCGCGCTCGTCATCCCCCGCGACCACGCCCGCGCGGAGGACGAGCCGCGGAAGGCCGCCGTCGCGGGCTGACCCGTCACGCCGGGGACGGGACCGCGCGCGTCCCCACGAGGTCCGGATCGTCCGCGTAGAACCGGACGCTCCGGACCTCGACCCGCTTCCCGAGCGGACGCACCGCGACGATCGGCTCCGCCAGCTCCACCAGCACGTTCGTCTGGGACGCGACCGCCACCGCCAGCCGCCCCTCCGACACCCGCACCAGCCCGGCCTCGTTGTAGTTCCGGACCGTCCGCACCGAGACGATCTTCTCCCGGGGGATCCGCAGGTCGAAGAACGCGCCGTACCGCACGCGCACCTCGCCGTCCGTCACCACGTGCGGCCGCGTGACGCACGCCGCGATGACCGCCAGCACGATCAGGATCGAGTACAGGTCCACGACCAGGACGACCAGCCGCAGGGCCTCGGGCGCGTCCACCGCCCGCAGCAGCAGCTCCACCCCGACCAGCTCGATCACCATCGCCGTCAGGAACGCGAGCTGGATCGCCGTCTGCCCCTTCGCGTAGGAGACGCCCACCGCGCCCGCGGGCACCCCGTGGCGGCGCCGCGCCGCGAACATGACCAGGCTGACCAGCCCGTCCTTGTCGAACGCCATGATCCGCCGCACCTGCTCGGGCACGATCGTCCGGTACGCGTGCCGCGCCGCCGCCGCACGTCCCGCACCGTCCCGGCGCGCACCCCGGTACAGGCGGAACGCGACCGTCCCCTCCAGCACCAGCGCCGCGAGCACCACCGCCTCGCCCGCCACCGTCACCCCGTGCGGCAGCGCCACCCCCGACACCACCAGCACCAGCAGGACGAGCTCCAGCGGGACCATCGCGAACAGCACGCCCCTCGCGGCCCTCAGCATCGCCGCACCCACCGGAACACCTCCGCCTGCGCGGGCGTCATCCCGTCCAGGTACGGGCCGTCGTCATGCTCCGCGAAGGCTTGCAGCAGTTCCGCCGGCAGGAACGCCGCCAGGTCGGCCGCGACCTCCGGGATGCGCGGATCGTCCACGTCGGCGTCCGCCAGCTCGTCCATCCGCGCGTACAGCTCCCGCACCCGCGCCGCCGCCTCCGGCTCCGCCAGCGGACGCAGCGTCTCCAGCAGCCACTCGCGCCCCTCCGCGTCCGCCGCCGTGTCGACGAGCGCGAGCATCCCCCGGTCGAGCTCCGCGAACTTCGAGCCCCCGCCCGTGACGTCCCGCAGGACGCCCGCCACCTCGGGCGACACCGCCGAGTCGGGGTTCAGCTCCCCGTCCTCCAGCAGCAGCGCCAGCCGCGCCCGCCGGGCCCGGACCGCCGCCTCCTGCCGCGCCAGGTCGTCGTCGAGCTCCCGCAGCACCTCCCGCAGGTCGCGGCCCCGGTCGTCCGCGAGCACGTCCCGGACCTCGTCCAGCGACATCCCCAGCTCCACCAGCCGCCGCACCCGCGCGAGCAGCACCGCGTCCCGCATGCGGTACTCGCGGTACCCGTTCGCCAGCCGCTCCGGCTCCGGCAGCAGCCCCTGCGCGTGGTAATGCCGCACCGTGCGGGTCGACACCCCCACCAGCGCCGCGATCTCTCCTATTCGCATACGGTCATTGAAAACGTTGACGTCGCGTCAAGGTCAACCCACGTCGCCGACCACCGACACCGGCTGCGCCGGCCCCGCCTCGACCGCCTCCGCCACCCGCCGCGCCGCCTCCCCCGGATCCACCCGGTCCGTGTGGACCACGAGGTTGAACACCGGATCCTCGAGCCCCAGCAGCTCCCGCCGCGTCTCGTCCCACACCCCGAGGACGACCCGCGCGTCGGCGTCGCCGCGCCGCTGCGCCCGCAGCCCGCACACCTCCCGCGGCGCCCACAGCAGCACGCTCGTCCACCCGAAGAACGGCACCGCGAACTTCAACCGCTGCAGGTCCACGACCTCGACCAGCCGCGCCACCGGGACCTCCCCCGCATCGGCGACCGCGTCCATGTCCCGCCGGTCGACCACGGCCTCCCCGCGCAGCTCGACCACGACCCGCCCGGACGCCCGCAGCGCGTCGAGCTCCCCCGGCGCGAACCCGCCCGCCGCCCGCTCCGGCAGCCGCACGAACCGCTCGTCCCTGCGGAACAGCTCGTCCGCGACCGTCGACTTCCCCACCGCCGCGGGCCCGCAGAGGATCACCCCACGTCTCATCCCCCGACCCTACGCACGCCCACCCCAAGCGACGACAAACCGCCCCCAACGTCTGCCGAAGCCGCTTCGCGCCGCCTCAGTCCCACCAGGTCACGACGGCCAGACGCCGTTCCGCGGCGACCCGGCAGAAGCGGCGGAGCGCGGTGAAATGCGCCGCCATGTAATCGAGCGGGTGCCCCTCCATGGACGCGTAGGGCTCGCCGAGCAGCGTCCCGGCGGCGTCCGGATCGGACGGCAGCGCCGCGGGGAGGCCCTCTGGACCGATGCCTTCGAGCTGGGCGGCGCAGCGCGCCACGTCCTCGGCCGCCACCGCCCTCGGCGGCTCCACCACGCCGTCGGGGCGGTCCCGGTAGGCGAGGTTGACCTCCTCGCCGCCGTCCAGCAGCCCCCGCACCGCGCCGGCACCGAGGACCTCGCACACATGGACGATGCCGCCGCCCGCCCAGTCGAGATCGAGGTACTCCGAGGCCGCCAACGCCTCGAACGAGCAGAGCCGGTCCAGCACCGCGACCGACCGCCCGCACTCGCCGAGCACCGCGGGCGCGACCCGCGCCAGCAGCAACGTAACCGCCATGCCCGTAGCCTCCCGGTGACCGCCATGGGCCGCCGCGCGTGCCGCGCGTGCCGCTCACGGAATCGCGCCGCGCCCCGGGTGCCCTTCACCCCCTGAAGTGCTCGACCAGCCGCGAGTAGCTGTCGTCCGCGTGGCCTTGCTCGAGGGCATGCGCGACGAGCGTCCGGGTGTACTCCGGCAGCTCGCCGTCGATGCCGCGCGCGCGGCTCTCCCGGACCACATCGTCGACCGACGGCAGGTGGTGGCGCAGCGCCCCGAACGGCACCGCGTGCGCCCCCGCGTCGACCTCGTCCGCGATCGACGGCAGGAAGGACGTCAGCGCGGACATCGACGGGCGCGCGTACTCCAGGAACCGCTTGGCCTCGATGCCCGCATCGGACAGGAGAGCGGCGGCGTGGAGGAACCCGTTCAGCAGGCCCCACATCGTGTCGTGCACGGCCATCCCGTACAGGACGGCCGCGCCCGGATCGGCGGACACCCAGGTCCCGCGCCCGCCGAGAGCCCGCAGCACCGGCCGAAGCCGCTCGTGAACCCGCTCGTCCCCGCCGTAGAACACCACCGCGTCCTCGTGGCCCACGCCGGGCGCGATCGTCATGATCTGCCCGTGCAGGTGCTCCGCACCTTCGCCCCGAACCCGCTCGGCCACCGCCGTCGCCTCGGCGGACGTCCCGTCCGTCACGTTCAGCAGCGTGCGGCCCCCGAGCGCGTCGCCCGCGTCGTCCAGCAACCCGAGGACGGTCCCGTTGCCCTTCACGCACACGACGACGAGCTCTCCGGCGAGAACCGCGTCCCGAACCGTCCCCACGTGCCGTGCGCCCTTCGCCACCAGGGCGTCCGCCTTACCGGGCGTCCGGTTCCACACGGTGACCGGGTGGCCCCGCTCGAGAAAGGCGTCCGCGAGCGCCGCCCCCATCTCGCCGAGCCCGATCACCGTCACACCGATCGATGCGCCGTCCATGGCGTCTCCCATCCCCTCGCGCCCGATCCGGTGACCGGGCGACCGGGACCGACGCTAGAACCTCAAGCAAGCTCGAGGTCAACCCCGAGCGCTTTCCTCCTGCAGGGTGTCGAACAAGTGCTCCCGACTCCGGTTGGCGTGCGCGTGCGGAACGCTTTCAGTGACTCTCGGCCGTTTCCGCCTTGGCTGCACCGGCTCGGAGCGAGCCCAGCCCAGGAATCAGCACCGCCGCCACCACCAGGTGCATCAGACCGAGCGAGACCCGGGTGCCGCCGTCCATGCCTTCACCGGCGAACGGCAGGAAGGACACCACCAGCACGGCGCCGGCCACTCCGACCCAGACGGCGCGGGCCCGCCGCACCCCGAACCGCTCCAGGACGGCGAGCAGCCCCCAGCCCGCGAGCGACGCGAGCAGCGCGACAACTGCCACGGGCGCGACGCCGATGTCGAGCGTCTCCTCGCCGTCGGCTATCCGCAACTGCTGCCCGAGCAGCGGATCCGCGACCAGCCACACCAGGACGGGCGCCAGGACGGCCAGGGCCGCGACCCCAAGGCGCCTCCTCCGCACGTTCACTCGGCACTTCCAGTGAACGCCCCGTGCAGGAAGACGTCCACCAGCTCCCGCGGGGCCAGGTCGGGCTTGTCGTCCGTCCGCGGCTGGGTGAAGAGCAGCCCGAGGAACAGCGCCGCGACCTGCTCCGGCGGCCGCCGGAGCGCCTCCCGCTCGGGCTCCAGCAGCTCCGCGAGCGCCGCGCGGAGACGGGACATCGACTCCTCGCGTCCCGCACCGCGCACCGTCCCCGGGTGCTTGCCGCCGCCGTGGCCGAGCGAGCCGAACACCGCGCCCAGCCGGTCCATGTGCGCCTGCAGCGCCTCGGCCGCCTCCGCGAGCCGCTCGTCCGGCGGCAGCGACATGTCGATCGCCTCCAGCTCCCGGATCGCGTGCTCGGGGGAGAGCACCTCCGCGATGCAGGCTTGCAGCAGCTCGTCCTTGTCGGCGAAGACCCGGAAGATCGTGCCCTCCCCGATGCCCGCCGCACGGGCGATCTTCGCCGTCGTCACCGCCGCCCCGTACTCGGTGATCAGCGGGATCGCGGTCTGGATGATCATCTCGCGCCGCCGCTCCGGCGACATGGCCGGCGCCCGCCGCCGAGCGGGCCGGTTCTCCTTGGATGCCGTCATGGCCGCGACAGTACAGAGTGAGCACTCACTCCGTCAATGAGTGAGCCCTCACTCCCCAGCGCGTGACGCACAGTGCCCGATCGAGTTCGGCCCGCCGCAGACCCCCGAAAGACATTCCTGCCCCTAGAAGGAGGCACTCCACTACCCTGTGGCGACATGTCCGCGAATCGGAAAATCAGAACCAGAAGTACCGCCAGAAGCGTAGTCGCTTACGACCTTTCCATACCGCCCCCCAACGGTGGCCGCTTCGACGAGGCGGGGGTATTTCCCACCGAAGAACCACCGATCGGCCATGCGGCCTCACCCGACCTGGAGCATGCCGTTTATACGACCGACAAAGAACTCGTCTGCGTCGGACGCGACGGCACACCCAGGTGGCGAATGGACTTCGGGGCGGCACCCACGCCTTACATGAACGGCCGCGCTTCCTGCGCGTTCTCCCAGAACGGTGAAGTGGTGTGGCTATACCGGCCGGACATGGCCCTAAGGGGTGCCGGCCACACCGACCAGTGGTTCGCCCTCGACGCGGCCACCGGCGCCGTGTTGGGGCAGACCGACCTCGGCAGCGGAGGTCACGGCGCGTTCCATTTCGCCCACCCGGACGGCGAGCACATGCTGCTCGACGTCGGTGAAGGGCAGGAAGGCTCCCGGGTTTACCGCGGCCGCCTGGAGGGCGGAGGAATCTCGGTCACCGAGTACGCATGGGACGGCCTGTTCGACCTTTCACCCGACGGCAGGCGCATGCTCACAGTCGAAGACGTGCCGGGCACCCTCCTTCAGCAACTGCGCGTACGCACCTTCCCCGACGGGCAGGAAGAGATCGCCGTCCAGGCCGATTCCTTCGGGTACGACGAAGACAGACACGAGACCTTTTTCATCGGCTGGATCGTCGGCTTCCTTGACGCCCGAACCGCGATCGTCTCCGTTCACGGTGAGCGCGTCACCGCGCTCGACGAGTTCGGCGATCCCGAGGATTTCGAGGATTTCCAGGAGAACTATCTTGTCGATGTCCACGTCGGACGAGTGCTCCGCCCCCTCGGCCCGGAGTTCTTCGCGCGCACGGACATCGTCCCCCTCGGTGACGGCTCCTGGCGGACCACCGGCCCCGACGGCGAGTGGCACCGCCACACCGAGGCGGCGCCCGCCCCGGAGCCGGGCCCCTGAGCGGCAGCGGGCGGGTCGGACCGGCACGCCTACAAGTCCGTGGCGTGCCCCTCGATGAAGTACGACCGGCCGGCCTCGGGAGGCGGGCAGGCCAGCACCTCGATGAGCCGCGGCCAGTGTTCGGCCGCGACCTCGTACGACCCCGCCGCGAACCACTCGTCGTCACCGTTGTCGAAGATCCGGAGGTCATGGACCCTCATGATCTGCTCCCGGCTGACGGGAAAGGTATCGATGAGCCGCTCATCGCCGTCGTCGAACCAGACGAGCCGCCATCCCATGTTCCGGCCGTCGGCGTAACGAGCGGGGTCTCCAGCCACAGCCCGATTCTGGCAGCGCCCCGGACGACGATGCGACAGCCGCTCGGCCGGACGCATGCACGTCCGGCCGCTGGACGAACGATAGACGCCGACGGCCCCTGACCGTTGTTGCTGGTCAGGGGCCGTTTAGGCTGGTGGTGGCGGGTCCAGGATTCGAACCTGGGTAGGCTAAGCCGACGGATTTACAGTCCGCTCCCATTGGCCACTCGGGCAACCCGCCGTGGTGTGTCGCGCTCGGCGACGGCACTGGAAAGAATAGCGGACGGGGCGAGTGGACGTGACATCGGTGGCGGGGGAGGCGCGCGGGGGGCAGCCGCTACCCTGCGCTCAAGCTGTGTTGACGTGGTGAGGTTTGTGGTGCGTTCAGGAACGATCTTCAGTTTCGACAATGTGCGGGGGTACGGGTTCATCGTGCCGGACGGGGGTGGCGAGGACGTGTTCGTGCACGCCAACGACCTGCTGGACGACAAGAGCCTGTTCACGCCCGGGACGGCGGTGGAGTTCGAGGTCGCGCAGGGGGAGCGGGGGCCGAAGGCGTTCGCCGTGCGGGCGCTCGACGAGCCCGCGGCGCCCGAGCGGCCGCCGGCGAGGAGGGCGGCCGAGTCGTTCGACGACGATGTGCTGTGCGACGTCCTGTCGTCGCGGGAGCTGGGGCACGAGATCACGGACGTGCTGCTGGCGAAGGTCCCGGAGCTGACGGGCGGGCAGATCGTGAAGATCCGCGAGAGCCTGCTGGCGGTCGCGCAGAAGCACGGGTGGACCGAGGACTGAGCGGAAGGTCGATACGCTTCGTCGACGTGTTAGTCGCTGGTGAGGGGACGTCTGATGGCCGACAGTAGTTTCGACGTGGTCTCGAAGCTGGACCGCCAGGAGGTCGACAACGCGCTGAACCAGGCCGCGAAGGAGGTGGCCAACAGGTTCGACTTCCGGAACGTGGACGCGGGGGTCAAGTGGTCCGGGGAGACCATCGAGATCCAGGCGAACACCGAGGAGCGCGCGAACGCCGTGCTGGACGTGCTGAAGGACAAGCTCGTGAAGCGGGGGATCTCGCTGAAGGCGATCGATCCGGGCGAGCCGAAGCCTTCGGGGAAGGTGTACAAGATCGGCGTGGGGCTCAAGGAGGGCATCTCCCAGGAGGACGCCAAGAAGATCGGCAAGATCATCCGGGATGAGGGCCCGAAGGGCGTGAAGGCGCAGATCCAGGGGGACGAGCTGCGGGTCAGCTCGAAGAAGAAGGACGACCTGCAGCAGATCATCTCCCTGCTGAAGGGCAAGGACCTCGATGTCGCCCTGCAGTTCGTGAACTACCGCTGACGTGCGAGAGCGCGCCGCCCGTCTCCCCCGCAGAGACGGCCGGCGCGCTCTCGTTTTCTATGACGCCGCGGACCCCGGGGTTGTTCGCGCGAGTTAGCGGGCCATGCGTTCGAGGCGGGCGATGCGGTCGGCGGTCGGGGGGTGGGTGGAGAAGAGCTTGCCGATGCCCATGCCCTGGAACGGGTTCGCGATCATGAGGGAGCTGGTGGTCGCGAGTTCGGGGTCCTGGGGCAGCGGCATCGCGCGGGTGCCGGCCTCGATCTTGCGGAGGGCCGAGGCGAGGGCGAGGGGGTCGCCGGTGATGCGGGCCCCCGCGGCGTCGGCGGCGTACTCGCGGGTCCGGCTGATCGCCATCTGGACGACGGCGGCGGCGACGGGCCCGAGGACGAGCATGAGGAGGGCCCCGAGGATGCCGGGGCCGTCGTCGTCCTCGGAGCGGCCGAGCGGCAGGAAGATCGCGAGGTGCGACAGGTAGGTGATCACGGTCGCGATGGCGGCGGCGACCGAGGAGATCAGGATGTCGCGGTTGTAGACGTGCGAGAGTTCGTGCCCGAGGACGGCGCGGAGTTCGCGTTCGTCCAGCATGCGGAGGATGCCGCGGGTGCAGCAGACGGCGGCGTTGCGGGGGTTGCGGCCGGTGGCGAACGCGTTGGGCTGCATGGTCTCGGAGATGTACAGGCGCGGCATGGGCTGCCGCTGCGAGGTGGCGAGTTCCCGGACGAGCCGGTACAGGACGGGCGCCTCGACCTCGCCGACGGGGTGGGCGCGCATGGAGCGCAGCGCGATCCGGTCGCTGAAGAAGTAGGCGACGCCGTTGGTGCCGAGCGCGATGACGAGGGCGATCGCGAGGCCGGCGCTTCCGCCGATCGTCCACCCGACGGCGAGCATCAAGGCCGACAGCGCAGCGATGAGTGCCGCGGTTTTGATGCCGTTGAACTGCACTTTTCCGAAGCCTCCCCGTTTGCTCCACCCAACACCGAGAACGGGGTGACCTGGCTGAACGTTCCCGTCAGCTCGCCGCGGCCACCGTCTGCAGGATGACCTGCGGCGCGACGGACAGGACGATCGCGCCCGCGGCGGTCGCGGCGACGGCGAAGCGAACGGGCAGGCCGGGGGCGGTTTCGGCGGCCGGGCCGGTGGGCGCGGCGAACAGGCGGGCGGCCCAGAGCAGGTAGTAGTAGAGCCCGACGACGGTGTTGACCGCCATGACGACGGCGAGCCAGACGACGTCGCCGGCGACGACGCCGCGGAACACGACGACCTTCGCGAACAGTCCCATGACGCCCGGGGGGAGCCCGGCGAGGCAGATGAGGAAGAAGGCGAGGGCGGCGGCGGTGGCGGGGGCGCGGCGGGCGAGCCCGCGGAAGTCGTCCAGGGTGTCGATCGGCTGGGCGCGTTCGTCGGTGCGGCGGCGGAAGCCGGTGACGACGGCGAACGCGCCGAGGTTCATGACGGCGTAGAACGCTACGTAGGCGGTGGTCGCGGCGACGGCCTCGGGCAGGTGGTCGGTGCCGACGGCGAGCGGCGCCAGCATGTACCCGGACTGCGCGACCGACGACCAGGCCAGCAGCCGGACGGCGGTGCGCTGGCGGAGCGCGACCAGGTTGCCGAGCGTCATGGTGGCGGCGGCGAGGACGGCGACGAGGGGCCCCCACACGTGCGCGTAGGCGGGGAGGCCGAGGGACAGGACGATCGCGAGCCCGGCGAACCCGGCGGCCTTCGACACGACGGACAGGAACGCGGCGACGGGGAGGGGCGCGCCCTGGTAGACGTCCGGGGCCCAGAAGTGGAACGGGACGGCCGCGACCTTGAACCCGAAGCCGGCGAGGAGGAGCACGATGCCGGCGGCGGCGACCGCGTCGAGTTCGGCGGGGAGTCCGGCGAGGGCGGGGGCGATGCGGTCGAGGTGCATGGCGCCGGTCGCGCCGTACAGGAGGCTGACCCCGAACAGCATGATCGCGGCGGAGACGACGGAGACGAGGAAGAGCTTGAGGGCGGCCTCGGAGGCGGTGCCGTCGTAGCGGCGCAGCCCGACGAGCGCGAACACCGGCAGCGAGAGGGTCTCGAGCGCGACGACCAGCAGGATCAGGTCGCGGGCGGCGACGAGGGCGAGGGCGCCGACGACGGCCGCGAGGAGGAGGAAGTGGTACTCCCCCGCCGGGACCTTCGCGTCGGCGATCTGCTGCACGGACAGCAGGACGACGACCAGGGCGCCGAGGAGGACGATCCCCTGGAAGGCGAGCGTGAAGTCGTCGGCGACGTACGAGCAGGACGCGGGCCCGTCGCCGCGGAGGCCGTCCGGCAGGCAGAAGGTGGCGCGGCAGTCGCCGGGGCCGAGCGCGAGGACGGCGGCGAACGCGGCGGCGAGCGCCCCGCCGGACAGCGCCCCGAGGGCGCGCCGGGGCAGGCCGAACGCGTCGCCGAGCAGCAGGCCGACGGCGGCGACCGCGACGATCAGCGGCGGGGCGACGGCCGCGTAGTCGATGCTCTGGATCATCAGCCGCCTCCGAGCAGGGCCCGCACGGGGGCGGTCGTCACGTCCAGCAGGGTCTTCGGCCACAGCCCGATGAGCAGCGTCAGCGCGACCAGCGGGATCCAGGCGGCGTACTCCTGGACGGTGACGGCGGGGGCGCGCGGCGGCGCGGCGGGGTCCGGGCGGCCGTGGGTGATCGTGGAGAGCATGCGCAGGAAGTAGGCGGCGGTGAGGACGGCGCCGAGCGCGGCGACCGCCAGGAAGATCAGGAACGCGGTGCGGGGCAGGTCGGGGGCGGGCCGGTAGGCGCCGATGAGGGCCATCAGCTCGCCCCAGAACCCGGCGAGCCCGGGCAGGCCGAGGGACGCGACGGACGCGAAGGTCAGGACGGACGCGAGCCGCGGGGCGGTCGCGAGCATCCCGCCGCCCAGGGCGTCCAGGTCGTAGGTCCCCCAGCGCTCCTTGACGGCGCCGGCGAGGAAGAACAGCAGGCCGGTGACGAGGCCGTGCGCGATGTTGCCGAACAGCGCCGCGTTCACGCCGACGGGCGTCAGCGTCGCGATGCCGAGCAGCACGAAGCCCATGTGCCCGACCGACGAGTACGCGATCATCCGTTTGAGGTCGCGCTGGCCGAGGCAGGCGAGGGCGCCGTAGACGATGCCGATCACGGCGAGGAGCGCGAGCCACGGCGCCCAGAACGCGGCGCCGTCCGGGGCGAGCGGGACGGCGACGCGGACGAGCCCGTAGGTGCCAATCTTCAGCAGGACCCCGGCGAGCAGGACGGACCCGACGGTGGGGGCCTCGGTGTGCGCGTCGGGCAGCCAGGTGTGCAGCGGCCACATCGGCGCCTTTACGGCGAACCCGAGGCCCATCAGCGCGAACGCGGTCACCTGCATGCCGTGGGTGAGGCCGGCGCCGTGCCGGGCGGCGAGCTCGGTCATGTCGAGCGTCCCGGCGTCGACGGCGACCAGCAGCATCCCGGCGAGGAGCAGCCCGGAGCCGAGGAGGGTGTAGAGGACGAACTTGTACGCGGCGGCGCGGCGTCCGGGCCCGCCCCACAGCATGATCACCGCGTACATCGGGATCAGCACGACCTCGAAGAACACGAAGAACAGGACGAGGTCGAGGGAGGTGAAGGTGCCGAGGAGCCCGACCTCCAGGACGAGCAGCAGCGCGGTCAGCAGCCGCACGTCGCCGCCGTCCGGGACGTGCCGGAGGAGGTGCAGGAAGCACAGGAAGGTGAGCAGGGCGGTGAGGGCGACGAGCGGGAGGGAGATCCCGTCGACGCCGAGGTGGAAGCGGAGGCCGATCGCGGGGGCCCATTCCCGGTCGACGCCGAGCTGGACGGCGGACGGGTCCGCGTAGTCGAACGCGTTGAGCGCGGCGACGGCGACGAGGAGCGTCGCGCCGGACGCGAACGCCCCGAACCGGCGGACGGCGAGGCCCGTGGACAGGAACCGGTCGCGCGGGAGGAGCAGCGCGAGCGCCCCGGCGAGCGGGATCGCCATCATCACGACGAAGATCACTGGAAGATCACCACCACGGCCGCGATGACGACGACGCCCGCGAGCAGGCCCGTCAGGTACGTCTGCGGGTTGCCGTTCTGCGGGACGCGCAGGGGCCCGGCGATCCGGCGCGCGGACCGTCCGGTCGCGACGACGGCGGCGTCGACGCCGCGGGCGTCCGCCGCGACGACGGCGCGGGCGAGCGCGCGGGCGGGACGCACGATCGCCGCCGCGTACAGTTCGTCCACGTAGAAGGCGCGCGCGAAGACCGGACGGACGCGCCCGAGCGCGCGCGCGGGATCGAGCGCGGGGTCGCGGTTCCAGACGAGGAACGCGGCCCCCGCGCCGAGCGCCGTCAGGACGGTCCCGAGCAGCGCGGAGCCGAGGTGCGGCCGCAGTTCCGCCGCGCCGAGCCCGAAGAACCCGAGGGCCGCGGCCGGGACGGCGAGCGCCGCGACCGTCCACGACATGATCGTCGAGGGCTCGCGGGCGTCGTGCGTCCCGCGCGGCTCCCCGAAGAACGTCATCAGCCAGGCCCGCGCCGCGTAGGCGGCGGTCAGCGCGACGGTGAGGAGAAGGCCCAGGTAGACGACCCAGGCGACGCCGGTGGGGATGGTCTGGACGGGGACCGGGACGCCTCCGGTTACGAGGATGCCCGTGACGCCGGGGTCCAGAGGGAGCAGGCCGCCGTCCCGGAGGGCATCGGCGTTCCGTGCGCCGTTGTACAGCTCGCCGCCGTGGAGGGCGGAGTGCTGGGCGGCCTCGATGACCGAGTCCTTGCTGAACCAGCCGGACAGGGGCGGGACGCCCGCGAGCGCGGCGAACCCGACCGTCATCGACCAGAACGTGATCGGCATGCCGTGCCGGAGGCCGCCGTAGCGGGCGAGCATGTTCGTGCCGGTCGTGACGATGACGCACCCGGCGGCGAGGAACAGCAGCGCCTTGAACGCGCCGTGCGACAGCAGGTGGAAGACCGCGGGGGTCGGCGCGCCGACGGCGAGGCCCGCCGCCATCACGCCGAGCTGGCTGATCGTGGAGTACGCGAGGACGCGCTTGAGGTCGTCCTGCGCGAGGGCCGCGAGCGCCGCGCCGACCATCGACACGACGGCGAGGACGCCGAGGACGGCCAGGGCCGCCGGGGCCGCCGCGAACACGCCGAACAGCCGCGCGACGACGTAGACGCCCGCCGCGACCATCGTCGCGGCGTGGATCAGCGCGCTGACCGGCGTCGGACCCGCCATGGCGTCAGGCAGCCAGGTGTGCAGCGGGAACTGGGCGCTCTTGCCGACGACGCCCGCGAGCAGCAGCAGCGCGGCGGCGGTGGCGGTCGTGTCCGGGAGCGCGGCGGCGTGCCGCAGGACGTCGGCCGTCGCGAACGACCCGGCGCCGACGCCCAGGACGATGATGCCGACGAGGAACCCCGCGTCGCCGAGCCGGGTCGTCAGGAACGCCTTCACGGCCGCCCGCGAGTACTCCCGCTCCTCCCAGTGGTGGCCGATCAGGAAGTACGAGCAGACGCCCATGACCTCCCACCCAACGTACAGGACGATCAGGTCGGCGGCGAGGACGACGAGCAGCATCGCCGACGTGAACAGCGACACGAAGGCGGCGTACGAGGAGTAGCGGCGGTCGCCGTCGAGGTAGACGACCGAGTACACCTGGACGGCGAGCGCGACGCAGCACACCATCAGCGCGACGACGGCCGACAGTCCGTCGACCTGCAGCGCGACCCGGATCGGGACGGTGCCGGTGTCGACGACGGTGAGCCCGCCCGTCCGGGGCCCGGGGTCGCGCCAGACGGTGCCCGCGACGACCGCCGCGAGGACGAGCGACGCCGCCGCCGGGACGCACGCGATCAGCGCGGGGCCGTTGCGGAGGGGCGAGCGCGGGGGCGTGCCGCCGCGCAGCGCGCGGGTGAGGCGGGGGCCGAGCAGGAACCCGGCGAGGGCGGCGGCGAACGGGAGGAGGACGGTCAGGGACGCGAGGACGATCACCGTGCGGCCTCCCCGTCCCGGACGGCGCCGTCCTCCCGCGCGGGACGGCCCGGGCGTTCGTCCGTCCGGTCCTCGGCGAGGTCGCGGAGGCGGTCGACGTCGATCATGCGGCGGTTCCGGTAGACGAGCAGGACGATCGCGAGCCCGATGCCGATCTCCGCCGCCGCGATCACGATCGTGAACAGGGTGAGGACCTGGCCGCCGTGCAGCCGGTCCCGGAGCCAGATGTCGAACGTGACGAGGTTCAGGTTCACGGCGTTCAGCATCAGCTCGACCGACATCAGGACGAGGATCGCGTTCCGCCGCGCCAGCACCCCGTACACGCCGATCGAGAACAGGAGGGCCGCGACGACCGTGGGGTAGGCGAGGTGCATCAGCGCTCGCCCTCCCGGCCGGTCTCCGGCCCGCCGTCCGGGGCGCCGTCCAGGTCGGGCTTCGCCGGGCGGTCGGGCTTCGGGCGGATGTCCGTGCGCGACAGGACGATCGCGCCGACGAGCGACGCGAGCAGCAGCACCGACAGCACCTCGAACGGCAGCACCCACGTGCGGAACACCGCCGAGCCGAGTTCCTCGGCCGAGCCGCCGCCCGCGCGCAGCGGCATCCGCTCGTCGCCGAAGCCCATCACGAGGACGGTGACCAGGACGGCGGCGGTCGCGGCGGCGACGGCGGCGGCGACCCACCGGTTCGGGGAGTCGAGGTCGGCGGACTCGCCGATCGGCGCGCGGGTCAGCATGATCCCGAACAGCAGCAGCACGACGATCGCGCCGGCGTAGATCAGCACCTGCACCCACGCGACGAACTCCGCCGTCAGCACCAGGTAGCCGCCCGCGAGCGCGCCGAACGACACGACCAGCCACAGCGCCGCGTGGACGAGCCGGCGCGTCGTCACCACGAGCAGCGCGGAGCCCACGGCGACCACGCCGAGCAGCGCGAAGACGACCTCCTGGCCGGTCACCGCGCGTCCCCGGGGGGCCCGCCGGAGGCGCGGGCGGCGCGGGCGGCGGCCTTCTCCGCCGCGGCCAGCTCCTTCGGGTCCTCGGCGCCCGGGTCGGGGGCCTGCGGCGGCGGGACCGTCCACATCCACTCCCGCAGCCGCTCCTTCTCGTGCGTCAGCTCGGCGATGTCGTACTCGGCGTACTCGAACTCCGGCGACCAGAACAGCGCGTCGAACGGGCACACCTCGACGCAGATGCCGCAGTACATGCACAGCGCGAAGTCGATGGCGAACCGGTCGAGGACGTTCCGTGTGCGCGCGCGCCCGCCGCCCTCGGCCGGGAGGGTCTCCTTGTGGGAGTCGATGTAGATGCACCAGTCCGGGCATTCACGGGCGCACAGCATGCAGACCGTGCAGTTCTCCTCGAACAGTGCGATGACACCCCGGCTGCGCGGTGGCAGATCGGGCTGCACTTCCGGATACTGGCGCGTGATGGAACGCCGCGTCATCGTCCGCAACGTGACGGCCAGCCCCTTGGCCAGCCCGCCTCCTGGTAGCCGTCCCACCGCCCCATGATTGCGCACTGAGGGGCGCGGGGGAACGCGACGGCCGCCGCGTTCGTCGTACGAGACGTGGGACCGCCGGTCCGTACCGCGATCGGCCTGCGGCGAGGAGGTCAGGTGAGCCACGCGAACGGCCCCGAGAAAGCAGGACCCGGCCGGCCCGGGGACGCACCGCACGTGCCGCCGCGCGCCCCTCAGTGCGCAATCATGGGG